>JALYUC010000166.1 GCA_030853965.1 Verrucomicrobiota bacterium
CTCCAGCACGATCCTGAAGAGCGCGTAGCAAACAAAGAAAAGGCCGATGAGAAGCCCGTTAGGCGCTCGGGTGTGCGTCCGTACGATCCACAAAATGACAAATAACACGATTCCTTCGAAGAAGGCTTCGTAAAGCTGCGAAGGGTGACGCGGGGTCAGAACCGCCCGCAAAATCTCTTTCACTTGCCATTGTCGATGGACTGCGGCGACAATCGCTTCCGGAGTGGTAAGTAACGGACCGATCTTTTCGCACGCAGAGATCGCACGGTCGGCTGCGGTGGGATTGTCGAGCAATTCCTTGGGGAACTGCACGGCCCACGGAAAATTGGCGGCCCGACCATAAAGTTCGCCGTTAATAAAATTTGCGCAGCGCCCAAAGAATAAACCAATCGGCGCGGTCACGACGAGATTGTCGCCCAGATTTCTCCAGGAAAGATTGTGTCGCCGGGCATAGAAGAGCACGAAGAAAAATATTCCGAGCATCCCGCCGTGACTCGACATTCCCCCTTCCCACACGCGCAAGATCGACATTGGCGCCTGGAGCATCTCCGGTTTGTAAAAAAATACGTAACCCAGCCGGCCGCCGAGGATCACGCCGAAGAGCGCAGTAGCGCTGATGAAATCGCCGACCTTGGTCGGAGGAAGATCGCAGTAGCCGCGTCTAGTCAGCCACGCTAACAGCGCGTAACCGCAGAGAAACGCGAGAACATAAGCCAACCCGTACCAGCGTGGCCCAATATTTTCCGAGAAGTGAAAGATGAAGGGATCAAAATCGTGCAGGTAATACGCGAGCATTGGTGCCGCGATTGTCAGTGATGTTTTGAAAAGCGGCAACAAAAACGCGTCACTTGTAGCCGTCGCCCTCTGGGCGACGTGCGCGCTTCGCAGAGCAAAGCGGCTACAGATCTTTCCGTGCCGTTTTTAACACATCGCGCAAGAAAGGCGCGGTGCGACTGATGCGATTCTTGGAAACTTCTTCGGGGGTTCCAACCGCTACGACTTCGCCGCCTTCCGCGCCGGCTTCGGGTCCAAGATCGACAATGTAATCCGCCTCGGCGATGACGCTGAGATTATGCTCGATCACGATGACAGTGTTTCCTTCGTCGACGAGTCGATGCAGTACATTGAGCAGCAATTCCACGTCGGCCATGTGCAGGCCGATCGTCGGCTCCTCCAGTAGATACAATGTCGATCCTGGCTTGCGCATTTTACGGATGCGCTCGTTCGCGGCGCGACTTACTCCGCGTTTGAGTTGCGTCACCAGCTTAAGCCGTTGCGCTTCGCCGCCGCTCAAGGTCGGACTTGGCTGGCCGAGCTTCAGATAACCGAGTCCGGTTTCGACCAGCAACGAAAGTGCCCGCGCAATCTTGGGATGCACGGAGAAAAATTCAGCCGCCTCCTCGATCGTCATCTCCATCACATCGCCGATTGACTTTTCGTTGTAGAGAACTTCGAGCGTCTGCGGGTTGTAACGTTTTTCTCCGCAATCCTCGCAGGGCACATAGCTGCTCGGGAGAAAATTCATCTCGAGCTTGATGACGCCCTGGCCTTTACACGTTTCGCAGCGGCCGCCCTCCGCATTGAACGAAAACCGGCTGGCCGAATATCCCCGCATACGCGAGACGGGCAGTTGCGCGTAGAGATTACGGATTTCGTCGAAGACTTTGATGTAGGTCCCGGGGGTCGATCGCGAAGTTTTGCCGATCGGCGATTGGTCCACTTCATAGACGGCTTCGATTTTCGATCCGCCACTAACGAGCTTGAACATCTCGCCGTTGCCCGCCCGTTTTTTTTCTTCCAGCTCGTCTCGCACGGCTGGCCAAAGCACCTCGTGCATTAACGTCGATTTCCCCGAGCCCGAGATGCCGGTTATCACCGATAATCGGTCAATGGGAAATCGGACATCGACATTTTTCAAATTGTTGGCACGCGCGCCGCGAATCTCAATCCATTGGCCGACATCCTGCAAACTGCGGCGCGATTTTCGGATCGGATGACAGAGAGGAACTTTCAAACAACGTCCGGTCTCGGAATTTTTTGAGCGCTCGATGGCGCGCAACGTTCCGGTCGCGACCACTTCGCCACCATGGACACCAGCGCGCGGGCCAAGATCGACAATGTAATCCGCGCGCCGCATCGTCTCTTCATCGTGCTCGACAATGACGAGCGAGTTTCCTTTTTCGCGCAGCGCTGTCAGAGTTTCGAGTAAGCGCAGATTATCGCGCGGGTGTAGACCAATGGTCGGCTCATCAAGCACGTAAAGGACACCGCGCAGATTTGAACCGAGTTGCGCGGCGAGGCGAATCCGTTGCGATTCACCGCCACTCAACGTTTTAGCCGAGCGCCCGAGCGCGAGATAACCGAGACCGACATTTTCCATAAACCGCAAACGTTGCTGGATTTCCGGGACGAGATCGGCCGCGATCGTTTGTTGCGTGCCGCGGAATTTCAACTTGTCGATCTTGTGCGCGGCTTCAGCGGCAGAGAGATTTGTAAACTGGTCAATTGCGTAACCCTGCACGCGAACATTTCGCGCGACCGCGTTCAAGCGCGATCCGTGACAACTCGGACATTCGTGGGCCTCCTCTTCGTCGATCCACTCGGATTCACGCTCCGCCGCCAGTTCGTTTTCCAAAACAGAATCGCCGTCATCGCTTTCACCCGTTTGCAGTTTCTGGTTCCAAATCTCGCCGAAGCCGCCGCATTCTTCGCACGCGCCATGCGGCGAATTAAATGAGAACAAACGCGGATCGAGTTCCTCGAAGGCGCGACCGCATCCCGGACAACTCATCTCTGTGCTCATGACGGTAAGCCGGTTTTTCGCGTCGAGCAGATGCGCGGTGCCGCGACCGATGTCGAGTGCACGCTGCGTCAGATTGCGCGCTTTCAGAATTCGCTTCGCATCGATCACACCGACAACGACGTCGATGGTGTGCTCTTTAAAACGTTCGAGTTTCCGAAATTGTGAAACCGGGATGAGCGTCTTATCGACATAAAGCGTGTCAAAGCCCTGGCGCTCGGCCCAGCGCGCGACATCCGTGTGAAAACCCTTTCGCGCTTTCACCAGTGGCGCGAGCACTTTGAGATGACCGCGCTTCGCCGCGGTCTCTACTTGTTTCACGATCGCGGCGAGACTTTGCTTTTCGACCGACAAATCGCAGTCGGGACAAAATTGCGTGCCGGTTTTAGCGAAAAGCAAGCGGAGGAAATGATAAACTTCCGTCACCGTCGCGACGGTCGATTTGCCGCCGCCGCGCGTGACGCGTTGCTCGATCGCCACACTCGGCGGCAGACCGGTGACAAGATCGACATCGGGTTTTTCGAGTTGCTCGACAAATTGCCGCGCGTACGGCGACATGCTGTCGAGAAATCGGCGTTGCCCTTCCGCAAAAAGGATGTCGAACGCGAGCGTCGACTTTCCTGAGCCGCTTAATCCGGTGATCACGACCATTTGGTCGCGCGGAATTTCGACGGACAGATTTTTCAGGTTGTGCTCGCGCGCGCCGTGAATGGAAATGGCACCGTTTCCGTTTCTGGGGAGCACAGGCCGCTGGCCTGTTCCGCCGGGCAGCTTGCCCGGCGGCTCTTCTGCTGCTCGTGCAAGCTCCACTTCATCCTCGCCATTGGCGCGATAAGATGTTCGCGGCAAGCTGCCGCGAACTGCAGGCCGGCGGCCTGCGCTCCCCAGAACCTCGCGGAGAAACTTGCCTGTATGTGAATTCGGAACCTTCGCGATCTGTTCCGGTGTTCCAACGGCAACAACTTCGCCACCGTCGTCGCCGGCTTCGGGTCCAAGATCGACAATCCAATCTGCGCACTTGATCACTTCGAGATTGTGCTCAATCACTACGATCGAATGACCGGCATCGACGAGACGCTGAAACAATTGTAACAGGATTGCGACATCGTCGAAGTGCAATCCGGTGGTTGGTTCATCGAAAATAAACAAACTTCCGGCGCTGCCGTTGGAATCATCGGAGCGGGTTTCGGTGAGATGCCGGACGAGTTTTAGCCGTTGCGATTCACCGCCGGAAAGTGTGTTGAGAGGTTGACCAAGTCCGAGATAACCCAGCCCAACCTCGTCCAGCACCTCGAGCGAATTCGACAATGTTTTCTGTTCGCCGATCTGCGCGAAAAACTGAATTGCTTCACTCACCGTCAGCTTCAGCACATCGTGAATCGATTTGCCATACACCTGCACCTTCAGCACGTGCGGCTGGAAACGCCGCCCCTCGCATTCCGCGCAGCGGACATAAAGATCGCTCAAGAATTGCATCTCGATCTTTTCGAAACCGGTACCGCAACAGCGTTCGCAGCGGCCACTGCCGGAGTTGAACGAAAACGCGCTCGCGGTCAGACCTTGTGACATCGCCTCCGGCTGCGCGGAAAAAAGCTCGCGCACCCGATCATACAGACCGAGATAAAGAATCGGTGTCGACCGCGGCGTGCGCGCGAGGGCCGATTGATCGACCATCACCACTTCACCGAAGCGATGCGCGCCGGTGACCGACTTGCATGCTCCAAGCTGTTGATCGGACGATTGACCTTTGGCCTGCAGCAAGTTTCGATAAAGGACATCGTGAATCAGCGTTGATTTTCCCGAACCGGAAACGCCGGTCACGCAGGTAAAAACGCCGAGTGGAAGATCGACATTTATGTTCTTCAAATTGTGCTCGCGAGCGCCGGTGATCTTGATAACGCTCGAAAATTTCCGTCGAGATTTTGGAACCGGAATCGATTTGCGGCCGCTGAGATAATCTGCGGTCAACGATTGCCCGTGCCGAACTAAGTCGTCGCGCGTTCCGCTAAAAATTAGTTCACCGCCGCGCTCACCGCGGCCGGGGCCGATGTCGATCAAATTGTCAGCCGCGCGGATAATTTGCTCCTCGTGCTCGACTACGAGCAGGGTATTGCCTTTGTCGCGCAAGTTATGCATGACGCGAACAAGCCGGCCGATATCGCGCGGATGCAGGCCAACGCTCGGTTCGTCCATGACAAAAAGCGTGCTGACGAGCGAAGCGCCAAGACAGGTCGTCAGATTTACGCGCTGCACTTCTCCACCGCTGAGCGTCCGCGTCGATCGATCGAGTGTGAGATACCCGACACCGACTTCACAAAGATAACTCAGACGCGCGCAGATTTCGTCGCGCAACATTTGCGCGGTTGAGTCGGTGGCAGAGATGTCGATCTTGCCGAGGAAGTCGCGCGCGTTGGAAATCGAAAGGGCGTCGAACTCAGGCAGCGTCAGCAATTTCTTGCCAGATGCAATTTTGAAATTCAGCGCCTCCGGCTGAAAACGTCCACCGTTACATTTCGGACAGGTGGTGTAAGCGCGATAACGGCTGAGCAGCACGCGGACGTGCATTTTGTAGGTTTTGCTTTCAAGCCAGCGGAAGAATCCGCGCACGCCATACCAGCGATCGTCCTCGTATTCTTCAGCAGCGAGATCGCCTCGCTTCTCGCCGTTGATGACGAAGTCTTGATCGGCCTTCGGCAATTCTTCGAATGGGATGCGAATGTCGATCTCTTCACGAGCGCAGGCGCGTAGCAGATCCTTTTGCGATTCACCGAACTCCAGGCCACGAAAAACCCGGACGACTCCCTCCTTGATGCTGAGGCTGCGATCCGGGATCGCCTTATTCAGATCGATCGCAATCGTCCGGCCGAAGCCGCGGCAATCGGGACACGCGCCGAGCGGATTGTTAAAACTAAAAAGACCCACGCTCGGCGGACGAATGTCCAGATCGCAGTGTGCGCAATGCCAGCCAGTCGAAAATGGATGTTCCTCGTTTGCATCAAGATCGACAATGTTGATTCGGTCTTTGCCAAAACGCAGAGCGGTTTCCAGCGCTTCGGTTAAACGAGCGCGATCTTTGTTATTGATGGTGATGCGATCCTGAATGACCTGCACGCGCGCACCGAGCCGTTTGATTTTCTTATCCGAATCGACGCGCACGATCTGTTTGTCGATCCAAACGCGGAGATAACCTTGCTGCTGAAGGAAATTGAAAAAATCTTTCGGCTCCGTTTTTGCCGGAACGGAAACCCAGAACGTGATTAGCGCAGTTTTACAGTCGAGGGTCCGCAGTACTTCGCCGGCGATTGAGGTTGCTGTTTCGAGTCGAATCTCGCGCCCGCAACTTGGGCAAAATGCTCGAGAAATGCGAGGCCAGAGCAATTTCAGGTAATCATTGATTTCCGTCATCGTTCCGACGGTGGAGCGGGAACTCTTGACCGGATTCGATTGCTCGATGGCGATGGCGGGCGGGATGCCGCGGATGTCGTCCACTCGCGGCTTGTCCATGCGATCGAGAAATTGACGCATGTAAGGGCTAAAGGTCTCGACGTAGCGGCGCTGGCCTTCGGCGTAAATCGTCTCGAAGGCGAGGCTTGATTTGCCGCTGCCGCTTGGACCGGTGACAACGGTCAGTTTCCCAAGCGGAAGATCGACATCGATGCCCTTGAGATTGTTCTGACGCGCCCCTCGAATCTCGACGCAACCGGATTCGGCCGGCGCGGTGACGCATTCTTTCTCAACGACCTTTGAACCCACTGGAGACAATTCCAGATCGCGAGTGGATTCGCAAATTTCCGCCGGAACATAGGCCTGTGGCCTGTGCGCCCAACGGACATTTTGTCTGTTGATTCAGATTCAGCGGAGTACAACTCCGCTGAGCACACAGACTGAAAGTCTATGTTCCAAAACGAGCCGCGATTTCTTTGCGCTGCCTCTCGAGCTCATCCGGCACAACGCCGCCGAGCGAATCGAAAAACTTTTTGTGTTCGGCTAATTCGGTTTGCCATTGCTCATGGTCGATCTCGAGTAGCTCGTCCATGCATTTATGATCGATCGACAACTCCGCAAGATCGACATCGTGGATGCCGGGCAACCAGCCGATGGGTGACTTGACCGCGCCACCGCTGCCCTCGCAGCGATCGATGATCCACTTGAGCACGCGCATGTTGTCGCCGAAACCGGGCCAGAGAAATTTTCCGTCCTCGCCTTTGCGGAACCA
>JALYUC010000200.1 GCA_030853965.1 Verrucomicrobiota bacterium
GGCAAAGGTCTCGCGGCTGCTTCTCTCGGAACGCTGCTCGAGCTGCGCGGTCTGCGCGTCGTCTTCCAGAAGTTTGACCCGTATCTCAATGTCGATCCTGGAACAATGAACCCGTTTCAACACGGTGAAGTTTACGTGTTGAATGACGGCGCGGAGACCGATCTCGATCTTGGCCATTACGAGCGATTCACCAACTGCGTCCTCTCGCGGCATAACAATCTCACCAGTGGTCAGGTTTATGAAACAGTCATCTTGAAGGAGCGCCGCGGCGATTACCTGGGCAAAACCGTGCAGGTGATTCCGCACGTCACGGACGTGATCAAGGAGCGGATTCGTGAGCTTTCCGATGAGAACAAATACGATGTCGTTATTACGGAAATCGGCGGCACGACCGGGGACATCGAAGGTCTGCCGTTTCTGGAAGCGATCCGGCAATTCATTCTCGAAGTCGGCTCTGAGAACGTTGTTAACATGCACGTCACGCTCGTGCCTTACATCAAAGCGGCTGGTGAATTGAAAACCAAGCCGACGCAGCAAAGCGTGGCCAAGTTGCGCGAGATCGGTTTACAGCCGCAAGTCTTGATCGCGCGCTCGGAACAACCGCTCGATCTCGAAGTGCGGCAGAAGTTGTCGATGTTCTGCAGCGTCTCCGAGAAGGCCGTGATCGAAGCGCGCGATGTCGAGCATACCGTTTACGAAGTGCCCTTGCTCTTGCACGCCGAAGGCCTCGATAAACTCGTTTGCGATCTGTTGCATCTCCAAACGCCCGAGCCGGACCTGACAAATTGGAGAAAATTTGTCGAACGTGTCGTTAGTCCGAAGAAGCAGGTTAAGATCGCTGTCGTCGGGAAATACATCGATCTGCGCGATGCCTATAAGAGCGTTTATGAATCGCTTACGCACGCGGCCGCGAGTCAGGATTGCGGGATCGAGCTGAAACTCATCGACGCCGAATCGCTTCAGGATGGCCTCGATGGCGAACTAAAAGACGTCGCCGGAGTCTTGATTCCGGGCGGGTTCGGAGAGCGCGGTGTGGAGGGAAAAATCAAAGCGGCCCGTTTCGCGCGTGAGCAAAAGATTCCCTATCTCGGTCTTTGTCTCGGGATGCAGGTGGCGACAATTGAATTCGCGCGCAACGTTTGCGGAATCGAAAACGCCAACAGCACCGAATTCGATAAGAAAGCAAAGGAGCCAGTCATCTCGTTGCTCGAAGAGCAACGCGGGGTGCAAAACAAAGGCGCCAGCATGCGCCTGGGCACGTGGCCCACGAAGATCGAGAAGGGCACGTTGGCCGAAAAGATTTACGGCGATAACGAAGTGTCTGAGCGCCACCGTCACCGCTATGAATTCAACATGAAGTATCGCGATCGGATGAATGAGAAAGGCTTCACCATTTCGGGCACATCTCCCGATGGCGCCCTCGCTGAATTAATTGAGTTGCGCGGCCATCCCTACTTCCTCGCTTGCCAATATCACCCCGAGTTCCAAAGCAAACCGAACAAGCCGCATCCGCTCTTCAAAAGATTCATTGAGGCCTGCCTGGTGCGTCAGAGTGGTGCGACGCCCGCCGCAGCCGATCCAAAATCGCAGCGCCGAGTCCCCGGTCCGGAACTCGTTCTGCAAGGATAAGATCGACATCGAGCGCGTCGAGTTCGCGCAGATAGCGAAAGAGGTTGGCAGCTGCTTCGCGCAGATCGCTGCGATCACTCAAGCGGCGAATCGCGGCAAAGCGCTCTGGCTTCTCGACCGGATTCCAAGCGAGTAATCCACAGCGTTGTTTCTCTGGAGCTGAAAATGATTTCGTTTCGTCGATCAGCTGCAGCCGAGTTTTCGGCGCGTAATGGGTTGGCAGTTGGCCGGGGGCGTTAATCTTCGCCCGCACATCGACGATGTCGATCCTGCCAAAGCTCGACAATTCCTCTTCCGAAATCGGGCCGCGTCGCAGGATTTCTATCTTGCCGGCACGCACCGCGACGATGGTCGATTCAATCCCATGCGGCGTTGACCCGCCATCGACAATCAGCGGAATTCGACCGTCGAGTTCGTCAACAACGTGTTCAGCCGTCGTCGGACTGATCTTGCCAAATCGATTTGCGCTCGGCGCCGCGAGCGGTTTCCCAAACTCGCGGATAACGCCGGCAAAAATCGGATGCGCACTGATTCGAACCGCGACCGTGTCTAGCCCGGCCGTGACAATTTCGGGAACGATTGGTTTTCTCGGTAAGACGACGGTAAAAGGGCCAGGCCAAAAGCGATCGATCAGCTTAAAAACAAATTGACGATTTTGCGTAGAAAGATCGACAACTTGTTCAAACCAATCGTTATCCGGCAAATGGACGATCAACGGATCAAAGCGTGGGCGTTCTTTTGCTTCGAAGATATTTACGACCGCCGCGGGGTTGAGCGCGTCGGCGGCAAGTCCATAAACTGTCTCGGTTGGCAAGGCGACGATTTCGCCGTTGC
>JALYUC010000216.1 GCA_030853965.1 Verrucomicrobiota bacterium
CCGCGCGGCTAATTCGATCGACATTTTCTCTTTGGCGGCGAGCGCGCGCACGTTGGTTGAACCGAGCGCAAGATCGACATCATATTGCGTGGCAAGTTTTTCGACGAACCTTGCATCGGCGTTGCTGGACCGATCGCGCAATTGATGATTGAGATGGCAGACGATTAAATTCTTATAGCCAAGATCAACAAGAGCATGCAGCAGCGCCACGGAGTCACGACCGCCGGAAACGCCGATGAGATAGCGGCGGGATGGTGGAAATTTTTTCTCTAGGATTTTGGGGTCGATCAGGCGCATGGGACAAAGCAGATTCAGGCAGCAACGTTCAACGCCCAAGGTCCAACGTCCAACGCTCAATAATCAAGGTAGGGACACACCCCCAGGGTGTCTGACTTTTTAAGATTCGACGGACGGTTCGGAGAGCCATCCCTACGATTTCGAGAGGGGGATTTGACAATGAATGAACGTTCATTCACTTTCAAAGTCTCATGTCTCAAACTCAAATAGAGCCGACCCTGGACCGGCGGACGCAAATCCTCGACGCGGCATTGGTCTGCTTCGCCAAGCGCGGGTTTCATCAAGCCAGCATGCACGATATTAGTGCCGAAGCGGGCGTCAGTGTCGGACTGATTTATCGCTATTTCCAAAACAAGGAAGCCGTGATTTCGGCAATGGCGACGCGGCACAAGGAGGAGTTACACGATGTTCTCGAACGCGCGCGACAGGCGCCGACGTTGCTCGAGTCGCTGGAAATTTTGTTCACGGCACATTGCTGCGAGAACTCGCCGAAGGTGCTATCGGCGTTCGTGGTCGATCTTTACGCGGAAGCGTCGCGCAATCCACAAGTGGCAGATTTGGTGCGGGATGTTTTGCACACGGCGATGGATGGCGTGACCGATTTGATCGCACGATCGCCCGAAGCTAAAACGGTCGCGCATGATTTGGCGCCGCACGAACAGGCGGAATTAATCTTTGCGGTCGCCCGCGGAATGTTGATGCGGGACGTTTTGCAGCCGCAGGAAATGACGGCAGCGGAAAGGCGCGCACGGCAACTGGAAGTGACGCGGAGACTCTGGCGGTTGTTGTTTAAAATGGAAACCGAACCAGCGTATGCATGACGTAGCTAAACCGCAGACCCTGCAAGGTAGCGTGAAATCGACGCGGAAAATCGTGATCAAAGCCGTGCTCG
The DNA here is from genome assembly GCA_030853965.1 of Verrucomicrobiota bacterium. Lineage (GTDB taxonomy): Bacteria > Verrucomicrobiota > Verrucomicrobiia > Chthoniobacterales > UBA10450 > JALYUC01. The sequence goes on from JALYUC010000216.1 coordinate 1,190, forward strand.
CGGTGATCGGGTTGTTTTTGATCTTGGCGGGAATCAAAGTTTTGCAGATTGTGACGATGGTGTCGTCCAAGCCGCCGATGCCGGTCGAAACAGTGACGAGTGCGCCGGTGAAAGAAGAAGATTGGGCGCCGACGCTTTCGTCAGTCGCGTCGGTCAGCGCCGTGCAGGGCGCGGTCGTTTCAGCAGAATTGAGCGGCACGGTTAGCGAGATCAAGTTTGAAAATGGAGGCGTGGCAAAGAAGGGCGACGTCCTGGTCAAACTCGACACTTCGTCCGAAGCAGCGCAGCTGCGCACAGCCGAGGCGGACTTGGAATGGGCGCGGAAGGATTTGGAGCGAACGCGTGACCTCGCTGTGCGCAAAGTAATATCAAAGGCAGAACTCGATGCCGCCGAGTCGAAATTTAAGCAAAAGGAGGGCACGGTGGACAACATGCGCGCAATGATCACGAAGAAAGAAGTGCGCGCGCCGTTCGATGGCCAGCTCGGTATTCGCCAGGTGAATGTTGGGCAAACAATCAACGCCGGGCAGCAAGTCGTGTCGCTGCAATCGCTCGATCCAGTTTATGTCGATTTTGCATTGCCGCAGCAACACCTTCCGAAACTGTCCACCGGACTGGAAACGCATGTTCGCACAGACGCGGTCGAAGGGCGGGAGTTCGTCGGCAAATTGACCGCGATCAACTCGGCCGTGGATATCGTTACCCGAAATGTCTCCCTGCAAGCTACGCTGGAAAATCCCGATCACACGCTGCGCCCCGGAATGTTCGCGAAGGTGGAGGTGGTGCTCCCAGAAAAACATAAGACGCTCGTAATCCCGGGAAGCGCCGTATCGTATGCGCCGTTTGGCGATTCAGTTTTCCTGATCGAGAAAAAGAAAGATCCCAAAACAGGTAAGGAATCGCAGGTGATTCGTCAGCAATTTGTGCGCATTGGAGAAGCGCGCGGCGATTTTGTCTCGGTTACGACCGGATTGAAGGCTGGTGAAACAGTGGTGGGCACGGGCGTTTTCAAATTGCGCAATGGCATGGCCGTCACAATCAATAACGATCTCGCGCCGAAACCGCAGCTCAATCCGACACCGGCGGACACGTAATGCAAGATCGACATAGCTAAGATCGACATGAAGTCCTTTACCGATCTTTTCATCAAACGGCCGGTGCTGGCCCTGGTGGTCAGTTTCGTGATTCTCATCGCCGGTTTGCAGGCGTTGAAAACGATTAACGTACGGCAATATCCGCGCAGCGACATCGCCGCGATCACGGTGCAGACCGTCTATGTCGGCGCGGACGCGGAGCTCGTGCGCGGATTTATCACGACGCCGCTGGAACGCGCGATCGCGGCTGCCGACGGCATCGATTACATCCAATCGCAAAGCAAACAAGGCAGCTCGCTCATTACTGCGCGGCTCAAGCTGAATTACGACGCGAACAAGGCGTTGTCCGACATCAGCTCGAAAGTGGATGCGATCCGGCGCGATCTGCCGCCTGAATCCGAAATTCCGGTCATCAACATCGAAGCGGCGGATTCGCGCTTTGCTTCGGCGTATCTGAGTTTTACCTCGAACATTCTTCAGCCGAACGAAGTCACCGATTATCTCGTGCGCCTGGTGCAGCCGCGTCTGACCGCGCTCGGCGGCGTGCAAAAGGCCGACATTCTTGGCGGGCGCACTTTCGCCATGCGCATCTGGATGAAGCCGGACCGGATGGCAGCGTTAAACGTGAGTCCCGCACAAGTACGCAGCGCGCTTTCGCGAAATAATTATCTGGCTGCAGTCGGCAGCACGAAAGGTTCGCTCCTTCAGGTCAATCTGACTGCGAACACGGATCTACACACGGTGGACGAATTCAAAAAACTCGTCGTGCGCCAAGAGAAAGGAAATCTCATTCGATTGAGCGACATCGCGGACGTGGTGCTTGGCGCGGAGGATTACAACACGGAGGTGCGCTTTTCCGGTGAGAAAGCGGTGTTCATGGGAATCTGGGTATTGCCGAACGCGAACTCGATCGACGTGATCAAGCGCGTGCGCACGGAGATGGAACAAATTCAAAAGGAATTGCCCACCGGCATGACGGGGCAGATCGCCTACGACGCCACCGCCTACATCAACGACGCGATTCACGAAGTGGTGAAGACTTTGATCGACACGCTCCTCATCGTCATGGTCGTGATCTTTTTGTTCCTCGGATCGATTCGCTCGGTAATTGTGCCAGTCGTCGCCATTCCGATCTCGCTCATCGGCGCATTGTTTCTGATGCAAGTGTTCGGCTTCACACTGAACCTGCTCACGCTGCTCGCGATTGTGCTTTCAGTCGGGTTGGTGGTGGATGACGCGATCGTGGTCGTGGAAAATGTCGAACGCCATTTGCGCGAAGGCTTGTCGCGAATGCAGGCCGCGCTCCAGGGCGCACGTGAACTGATTGGGCCGATTATCGCGATGACAATCACGCTGGCGGCGGTTTACACGCCGATCGCGCTGCAAGGCGGTTTGACCGGCGCGCTCTTTCGCGAATTTGCGCTCACCCTTGCCGGCGCCGTTTTCATCTCCGGCGTGGTGGCGCTGACGCTGTCGCCAATGATGTCGGCAAAATTGCTGCGCGCCGAGCACGTTGACAAAGGATTCAGCGGCGTGGTAAATCGGACGTTCGATCGCTTCCGCGATTGGTACGGCAGCCACCTTGATCGCACACTGGCCGCGCGACCTGCGGTCTATGCCGTGTGGATTGGATTATCACTCCTCGCCGTCCTCTTTTACAAAATGTCGCCGAGCGAACCGGCGCCGACGGAAGATCAGGGCGTCATCTTCGGCATCGTCACCGCGCCGGCGAACGCAACGATCGACGACACGATTCGTTACGCCGATGCAGCCGGAAAAATCTTCATGAGTTTCCCGGACACGCGATTCACATTCCAACTTACGTTTCCGGACAGCGGCTTCGGCGGCATGGTGCTGAAACCGTGGGGTGTTCGCAAGACGCCGACCTCGGCTTATCTCCCGGTGCTGCAGGAGAAACTTAGCGCCATTCCCGGCATCCAGATGTTTCCGGTGATGCCATCAGCGCTGCCGGGGGGCGACAGTTTTCCGGTTAGTTTCATTATCGCTTCAACCGCCGATCCCGAGCGGATTTTGGAATTCGCCAAGCAGATCCAGTTGAAAGCGATGCAGAGTGGAATGTTCTACTTTCCGCCACAGATCGACACCAAAATCGATCAACCGCAATCGGAGATCGTTTTCGACCACGACAAAGTGGCCGCGATGGGTCTCGATATGCAACAGGTCGGCGCTGATCTTTCGGCCAGTATCGGCGGCAATTTCGTCAACCGTTTCAACATCTCGGGACGCAGTTACAAAGTCATTCCTCAAATCAAGCGCACCGATCGGCTGAATCCCGAGCAATTGGAAAATATTTACGTAACTGGACCAAACAATCAGCTAATACCTCTCAGCACCGTCGCGACGATGCGGCATAAAACTGTCGCCCGCTCCCTCAACCGCATGCAGCAGCTTAACGCTGTGCAGATCAGCGGCGTCTCGGGCCAGTCGCTCGATACCGCCTTGAAGTTTCTCGAGAACGAAGCGCGCAAGATTTTGCCGAAAGGTTACATCCTCGATTACACCGGCGACTCGCGGCAGTTGCGCACGGAAGGAAACAAATTTTTGCCCGCGTTCATGCTCGCGGTGGTGTTGATCTTCCTCGTCCTCGCCGCGCAATTCAACAGCTTCCGCGATCCTTTCATCATTCTGCTTGGCTCAGTGCCGCTGGCCATGTTCGGCGCGCTTCTTTTCACGTTCCTGAAAATGCCGAGCGGAAGATTTTTCACAGACGGCTGGACGACGACGCTGAATATTTATTCGCAGGTCGGTCTGGTCACGCTGGTTGGACTCGTTTCGAAAAACGGAATCCTGATCGTCCAGTTCGCGAACGAATTGCAACGACAGGGTTTAACTAAACTTGCGGCGATCGCGCAGGCCGCGCGCATCCGTTTGCGCCCGATCATGATGGTAAGCGCTGCCACTATCTGCGGTCACTTCCCGCTCACACTGGTAAGCGGCGCCGGCGCGGCAGCGCGAAATTCGATTGGTCTCGTGCTCGTCGGCGGGATGACGATCGGAACGATTTTTACTTTGTTCATCGTGCCGTCGCTCTACATGCTCATCGCCAAAGAGCATCACGAGAAATCCGTTGCGGAAACGGATGAGGAGCTTCCGACCGAAGATGTCGATGTTGTCCCGGAGATGGCGCTGTCGCGTGACGGCAACGGTAACGGCTGGAAGCAGGGATGACCGAGCCGGAGGCCGGCACGACTGCGATTGTCGATCTTGTCGTGCGCGAATCGGACTGCGCAGATGCGCTGCGACTAAGTCACGACTCACGGGATCAATTTCCTGCCGTCTTCGCGACGACCCGCATGATCGCGTTAATGGAGTTGGCCGGCGCGCGTTTGCTTCATCCACTTTTGCAGAACGGGGAAATGTCGGTGGGCGCACATGTCGATGTTAGCCACATCGCGGCGACGCCGATCGGTGCAAAAGTGAGTGCGACCGCAACTTATCGCGGACGCGAGGGCAAACTTTTCGTCTTTGAGGTAATCGCGCACGATCCGGGCGGCGAAATCGGCAGGGGCACGCACAAACGCGCAGTTGTTTCACGAGACAGATTGATCGCGGGCGCAGAGCGACGTCGTTCGCACGGCTGACCGCTCCCGTTGCTCCGACTAACGAATCAAGCTTGCGGGCAAGCGCAAGCAACAACGTTTCGATAAATTGGTTAACCGGTTTTAGGTGGAGAATCTTGTGTGATATCCGTTTTGAAATCGGATCTCTCAAACCTAGAATGAGATTGTTAGTTCCCGTAGTTCAACGG
>JALYUC010000026.1 GCA_030853965.1 Verrucomicrobiota bacterium
TGCATAATAATACGCCAATCCGAAGCCAAGAAACTTTTGGATCCGGTAGCGATCGGGCAGAGAAGAGTGCCATGTACAAGCCTATAAGCTTCGCACACAGCACTCTTCACCCACAGGGTGCGTTCTGAAATATCGCCAGCCGAGCTAAAACACGCCGAGCATTTTGAGGACGACGACGATAACGACAATGACTCCGATAATATAGAAGATGTTTCTGTTCACGGATCGTGGATAACACGGTGTCATCCCCGGCGGCAAGCAATATAGACGTCGCTTTATGGTGGCCTCGGGTCCGGGTAGCCGAGAGGAATGAAATTGTTCCCCCGCGCGTCGGCGTCGAATTTGTCGCCCCAGTGGCTCGGAATGGTGCGCGGTAGAGGTTTCGAACCTCTGACCCCTACCGTGTCAAGGTAGTGCTCTACCACTGAGCTAACCGCGCCCGATATTAAGTGCGCAATTATGCGACGCAGCGGAAAGATTGGCAAGCGTTGCGCTGCGGAGCCTACAGCGCAGAAGCAGCACAGACAGCGAACTAATCCTCTTCGCTTTGTGAAACCCGGGCGCGTCTGCGCAGTTTTGAATAATACCGAAATTATGCCGCCAGCTTGACCGCGTCTTTGTGACCGAGAATGCGAACGGTCTCTTTGATCTGCTCCACCTTGAGCGGTTTTTTCAGAACGGTGACCGGACCTTTGGTCAAAATGCGGTTAAGCATCTCACTATCCGGATAACCGGTGATGATGACGATCGGGCACTCGGGTTGTTCTTTCTTGGCCATTTCGTAAACGTCGTCCGCTGGCCCATCGGGCAACTTCAGGTCGAGGAAAATCAGATCGAACTTCTGTTTGTCGAGCGCGGCGAGTGCTTCCTTGACCGTCCCAACCACAACGCGGCTGAATCCGATTTTTTTAAGGAAAAGCCTGAAAAGGTTTTGCAAGCTCTCATCGTCGTCCACCACGAGCACGGTCGGCTGGCCCGATTTTTCTTCCTTCAGGATATCCTTATCGAGCGAGGACTTTTTGATTCGCCAACGGCCCCCGATCTGGATAGCAGGCAGCTGACCGCGTTGAACCAAATAATAAACGGTAGGCAAGGGTATCCGGAGATACTTGGCCGTTTCCTTAACCGTTAAGAGATTGTGCATGAAAGAAATCATCAACTCAGGCGACCCTGGGCAAGACATTTCGCTTCGCCTAGCATTATAAATTTCAGAATCGCTGTCAATCTCTTCTTCAAAAACTTGTTAGGTGCCGTGGCGTTGCGACCAAAATTGTCGATCTTATCAAAACTGTCTCCGGCGCGGTGAGACAGTCGCGACTGGACAATGCCAGGGTGCGGGTGGACTATTCGGACTTCGATGAGTGTGCTTTTTCTGAAGCGATTTTTGCAGCGACCATTTCAAATCGCCTCCATCATTCCCAGTTCGAAAGCTTTGGTCGACCGGGTGGCGGACAAAATCGATTTCGAGCATGCACGCGTTATCGCCGAGTACGGGCCCGGGGAAGGGGTTCACTCCCGCGAGATCGCCCGGCGCATGACCCAAGATGCGCAGCTGCTGCTCTTCGAGGTCGATCCGGCGTTTTCCCGCGATCTGCAGCGGCAGTTCGCGAACGATCCCCGCGTGCACGTGATCAATCAAGACGCAGCGACGTTGCCGCGTGAAATGAAACGCCACGGCATCTCGCACTGCGATTACATCATCTCGGGTATCCCGTTCAGCATTCTTAAGATCGACAAGAAACTTTCGCTCCTGCAAAAAACCCATGAAGCGCTCGCGCCCGGCGGCAGCTTCATCATTTATCAGGTGACGAACGAGCTAAAGCAGCATGCAACACTCTTCGAGGAAGCGGACTCGGAATATGTCCTCCAAAATATTCCGCCCATGTTCCTCACAGTTTTCCGGAAAACAAACGTGCTGAACGGACGCGTGTATCCGGCAATGCGGGAAGACCGATTTCCATCCAGGCAGCTGCGATGACCGGCGGCCGGACGCGCGTGGAAAAAGATTCGATGGGCGCGATGTCCGTCCCCGAATCCGCTCTTTACGGTGCTTCGACCCAGCGCGCGGTCCTCAATTTTCCGGTGAGCGGTTACCGTTTTTCGCGGCCGTTTATTCGCGCGCTCGGTTTGCTTAAATGGGCAGCCGCGCAGGCTAACTATGATTTGGGATTGCTCGACGCCAATCGCTCGGCGCTGATCGTGCAGGCGGCCGAGGAAGTTGTCGATGGAAAGCTCGATGAACATTTCCCGCTCGACATTTTCCAGACGGGCTCCGGTACGAGCACGAACACGAATGCGAACGAAGTGATAGCGAATCGTTGCGCCCAGCTCGGTGGCAAGCCGATCGGATCGCGCGACTTCGTGCATCCAAACGATCACGTCAACATGGGTCAATCGAGCAACGACGTGATTCCGTCGGCCATCCACATCAGCGCGGCGGAACAACTCAAGAACTGTCTTGTCCCCGCGCTGGAAAAGCTGCGCGACGCTTTGGATGTCAAGGCGCAGAAGTTTTGGGACATTATCAAGATTGGTCGCACCCACTTGATGGACGCGACCCCGGTCCGGCTGGGGCAAGAGTTCGCCGGCTACGCGCAGCAGGTGGCCTATGGCAAGGGTCGGGCCGAGAAAGCGATCGAAGTTTTGCGAGAACTTGCCCTCGGGGGCACAGCGGTGGGCACCGGATTAAATCGACATGTCGATCTTCCAAAAAAAATCATGGGGCACCTCGAACAGCGGACCGGCATTGCATTCTACGAAGCGACAAATCATTTCGAAGCGCAAGGCGGCAAGGACGCGGTGGTGGAAACGAGCGGGCAACTGAAAGCGATCGCGACCAGTTTATTCAAGATCGCGAACGACATCCGTTGGCTCAGCAGTGGCCCGCGCTGCGGGATCGGCGAGATTCAATTGCCGTCTACACAGCCTGGGAGCTCAATCATGCCCGGCAAAGTTAATCCGGTTATGTGCGAGTCGATGATGATGGTGTGTGCGCAGGTATTCGGGAACGACGCTTGCATTACCTGGGCGGGTGCGAATGGAAACTTCGAGCTCAATGTCATGATGCCGGTAATGGCGCATGACCTACTCGAATCGATCCGGTTGCTCGCGAACGTGGTTGATATTTTCTGCGACAAATGCGTGACCGGAATCACGGCCAACAAAGAGCGCTGCGCCGAGCTGGTGGAATTATCGATGGCCATGGTAACCAGTCTCGCGCCAAAGATCGGATATGACCGCGCGGCCGAGATCGCGAAGGAGAGCGCCCAGACCGGCAAAACGGTGCGCGAAATCTGCCGGGAAAGGAAAGTGTTGCCGGACGACGAACTCAAACGCGCGCTCGATCCGGTAGCCATGACCGAGCCTGGCGGCGGTGGTTCGGCCGGCGGATGAAGTTGTCGATCCAAAAAGTTCCGGCGACGTTTCTCCTCGCCGCGTTTGCCACGCTGACAATTCCTTTGCTTGTCGCCGCAGATGCGCACATCGATGTCTCGCGAATCATCGACAAAACCGCCGCAGAATCCGTCCTGGGCGAAACCGTCAAAACACCGACGCCGCGCAATGTGGAAGGCAAAGACGGTTACTATTCCAAATGTACTTATTATACCGGTACGCCCGGCAAATCTTTGGTGCTGCGCGTTTATCAGGCCGCGTCCGGCTTCAATCCTTACAAGGAACTTGAGCAGTTGATCGAAACTTCAGGATCGATGCGCGCGATCTCGGGGTTAGGCGACAAAGCGCGCATGTCGAGCGGCGTGGAGAGCGGTCTGCCCGCGCATGTCATCATGCTTTATGTTATTAAAGGAAATGCACTGGTGACAATCGGCTTGGGCGGTTTGGAAGACGAGGCCGCGACTCAGGAAAAAGTCAAAGATGTAGCGCAAAAAATTTTGGCGGAGTTGTAGGACCGTTTTTCTGAGACGGCCGGATTATGCAAACTGGCAATCACAAGGCGCGCACCTAAAGTCTGGGATGGTTGCCAAACTCGACGGCCCGCAGTTTTCCGGTGGGGCGAACATCGCGATCAAATGTCCGGCGCACACCTACGAGCAAACTGTGACGTTTTATCGCGACACGCTAGCATTGCCGTTAATAGAAGAGGAACCCGACGGTTGCATCTTCCAGTTCGGACCCAACCGTCTTTGGATCGACAAAGTCCCGAACCTAAGCCAGCCCGACATTTGGTTGGAACTGGAGACGAACGATACTGACGCGGCGGATTCGTTCTTAAAAGTGAACGGCGTCGCCCGCCGCGATGAAGTGGAGCACTTGCGCGAGGATTTCGACGGTTTCTTTGTTTCCGCGCCCAACGGCGTAATTCATCTGGTGATCGGTCACGAGGAAGCGTAGAAACGCACCTGTTTGGATCGCACAAATTAGGTGTCGATCTTACACGTGGCGCCCCACGATGACGAGATCGCGTTCGAGACCATCAAGCAGTGCGACCCGCGGGAGTAATCCCCATCGCTCGAACCCGAGCTCCGCGTAGAATTTCTGGCTCGGCTCGTTATGGGCGAAGATGAAACCAACCATGGCGTTAATCTCAAGCGACGGTGTGCGCGAAATAGCTTCTTCCAACAATTTTCGCGCTACGCCGCGTCGCCGGAATTTTTCATCGACATACACACTTACTTCCGCGGTACCGCGATAGGCGCAGCGCGGCAGAAAACCTTGCAAGCTAAGCCAGCCGGCGATTTGTCGATCAATTTCCAGGATCCAAAAAGGGTGATGATCAGGGGTGTGTTCGCGGAACCACGAGACTCGCGCTTCCACGGTCGTTGGCTCGAGTTCGGCCGTGACCATACGCGTGGGTACTGTCGCGTTGTAGATGTCGACGATGGCCGGCAGGTCGGCCTCCGTCGCATCCCGAATTCTCATGCCGCGCGGTTCGCGCTGCCGCTCACGGAAGAAGATTGGAAGAAAATGCTTTCGAATGTCGGCTGAAATGGACCCGGTCTTGTTTCACCGATTCGAAATCGCGGACTGATTTCCGATTGCGTCGCGCAATAAACTTCCATGTCGATCTTGCCGCATTTTTCGAGAAGCTCGCGGACCGCGCCATAAGCGAGCTCGGGTTTGTTGCAATCCCGGCTCAAATGTCCGAGCACAACGCGCTCAACTTTCCCCGGGAGCAACTGCTCGACCACGCTGGCGGCAGCGGCATTTGATAAATGACCGTGGCGCGATTGGATGCGTTGTTTCACCGGCCAGGGTCGATGCGGATCGTTCTGCAAAAGTTTTTCGTCATGATTGGTCTCGATGACGAGTGTGTGCACTTCACGTAATCGCTCGATCAACATCTTGGTCGCGTAACCGAGATCGGTGATGAAGCCGAGCGAGCGCGAACCGGAATGAAAAGAGAACCCAATCGGGTCAACCGCGTCATGCGGCACGGGGAAAGTTTGGACAAGAATGTCGCAAATTGAGAACTCGGTGCCGGTACGGAAAATTCGCCAGTTACGATGTCGATCTAACGAACCATCGCATCGAACCGCTTCAGCCGTGAGCGCATTGGCATAAATCGGAATTTCAAACTTGCGGCAGAGCACCTCCAAACCGCAAACATGGTCGCCGTGCTCGTGTGTGAGTAGGACACCGTCGAGCTGTTCAGGCATTACGCCGCATTGTTCGAGCCGCAACACGAGCTGGCGCGCGCTCAGACCGCCGTCGATGAGAATTTTGCAATGCTCGGTCGCGATGAGAGCACTGTTCCCGGCGCTGCCGCTGCCGAGCATGGTCAAACTGAACACGCTCGATATTAAGCGGCTGTGTTCCGGTTTGCGCAAATAGAATTCGCAAAGCCAAACATTAAAACGGATTGCTGCCGACAAACTTTTCCCAGTCGAGCGGCGATTCGTACCAATACTCTCGCCAATTGCTGATCTTTCCGCGCTCAACTTTCACGATGGCCATGCCGTGCACTTTACTGCCGTACTCAAAGGTGAATTCGCCCGCGCCGATTTGAGTTTGCTTATTAAAGGTCAGGTGATGCCAGGTCATCTTCATTGCACCTTTCCGTCCCTCGTTTCCTCCGAAAAATTTGAAAAGCGCATCGCGGCCACGATAAAGCTGTTTGTCTGGCGGCTCACTGTAAATGGCATTTTCGGTGAAACAATCCGCCGCCCTGCGCGCGTTGCCCTGGTTCCATCCCTCCGCCAATGATCTCATCAAGATTCCAAATTGCGCAGTGTCGATCTCCTGCGCATGCCCGCGCGGCCCAAGCACGATTAATAAGCCAGCCACCAGACATGGGCCCAAGGGCGGAAGCAAGTTTCTCAAGCTAGTTTGCGCCGCTATCCATCAGCGCCAGGATGGATTGCCGTTTCGCCTTGTAATCAAGGGAGCGAAACCGCCGGATTTCCTCGAGCCGCCGCATGCCGTTAAGTGTGTCAAGATATTGCGTGTAGCTGGCGGCCAACTCCGTCGTCTCGAGATAACGGCCCCGGATGTTCTTGTCGGTGTACGCTCCGGGATTTTTGGAAGCGAACAAATGGAAGCGCAACCAGCGTCGATCGGTGCGCGAGACGCGCTGTGTTTTTCGAAAGAACGCCACAAAAAGGAGAAGCACGAGATAGGTGTCGACTTGGGATTGGAGTTCGAGATTGCGGACGAAATCTTCCGACGCGATCTCGCGCAGGCCGCTCTTGAACTGGAGCGCGGCGTGCAACGCGTGGTTGATCTCTTCCACGAACATGATCAGCGAACGAATGTTGCGGTCGCTCAACCCGGCGCGCGGGTCATGGCGTTCTAATTGTTCGATTAGCCAGCGCGAATAATAAATTCCGACATAAAGCCGATCATCGGCCCGCCGCAGAAATGTCCGTGCCAGTTCGCTTAGCTCACGCGCGGACGCTCCGGCCAGGATCGACAATTGCGCGCAGCGGTGTCGATCGATCAAACAATCTTCGAGGTTGATCCCCACCTGAGCATAGGTGCGCTCGAACAGACATTGGATTTGGCTAAAAAGCGTTTCGTTCACAAGCAGAGTCCCGCCGTGGCGGGATCATCGAGATTAAGAAGCTGATCGGAAAGTCGATTGAGCGCCAAACGCACATCGCGAAAGCGATTGGCCAGTTCTTCGAACACGTCGTCCAATTCGCAGCGGCGCGCGGTCGCATGTGAAGCGACCAGCTGGAAATTCGTGCGGCCGACTTGCTCGTAAAATTTTATGTCCGGTCCGCCCCGTAACCTGCGCCGTTGGGTGTTCTCATGAAGGACCCCGCTAACAAAAAGCGAATAGTTTCCGACATGCGCGCGAAGCAGGAACGCCTGTTCCGGCGTTACGCGTTGCAGCGCGATGAGCATGTCAGAAATATATTGCTGAACGAAATCTCCAGTGGCATGCGGCGCACATAGAAGGCTGGCGCGGGAAAAAGCTTCCAGGAGTGAGGCAACATAATCGCAAAGTTTGCGATCCACGATGCCGGCCTGTTGCAAAACATGACGGGCAAGCACGTAGAAATAAAAGTGTGACGAGATCCGGAGATGACCGGCATGAGAAAGAATTGCATCAATCAGGCGCGGATGATCGAGAACCGAATCGCGTGTGTCGGCATCGCTCAAAAGATCGACAAGTGAAACGTGATCGGTTTGGGAGCGGGCGAGGGTGCGCACGACGAAATCGAAATCGGCGGCCGTGAATCGCGCCCGACAATTTGCCCGGATCATCCCAGGTCTCTTTATGAGCACTGGCGGTGCCAAAAGCAAGCTTCTTCGTGAGGCTGATCGATCGAAACTCGACGGTTAGATGCCCGACCGCAGCTTTTTGCGCAACCCTTCTTCGCCGCGGGCCATGGCCCAGTGATGGCTCGCCATAAGATCGACATCTAGCAAGATCGACATCTCCATGGCAAACTCCGCGTCGCGTTCATGAGCTTCACCACGCCGGTCTATCTCATCTTTTTGCTGGTCGTCTGGGCGCTCTACTGGAACCTGCGCCGACGCGGACAAAACATCCTGATTGTCTGCGCCAGCTTCGTCTTTTACGGCTGGTGGGATTGGCGCTTTCTCGCGCTGCTGATCACAACGACCGGGATCGATTACGCCGTGGCGCTGGCGATGGGCCACGAAAAGGATCGCTTGCACCGTCGGCGATGGTTGCTGGTGTCGCTGGTTAGCAACCTGGGCGTGCTCGGTTTCTTCAAATACTTCAACTTTTTCTCACAACAGTTCGCGCACGTTCTGGGCGCGTTCGGCCTGAGCGCCGATCCAGTCCTGCTGCAATTAATCCTCCCGCTGGGCATCTCGTTCTACACATTCCAAGCGCTCAGCTACACGATCGACGTTTACCGCGGCCGGATGGAGCCGGTGCGCGACGTGGTGCAATATTTTTGTTTCATTTCGTTCTTCCCGCATTTGGTGGCCGGTCCGATCAACTTCGCCAAGGATTTGCTGCAGCAGTTCGAACACGATCGGCATTTCGATCGAAACGAAGCGGCCGATGGCGCGCGCCAGATGTTGCTCGGCTATTTCAAGAAGATGGTGGTTGCCGACAACCTGGCGCCATTCGTGAATGCGGCGTTCGGGAATGTCGAGCAGGCGAGCGGTTGGCAATTGCTCTGGGCGACTTACGGATTCGCCTTCCAAATCTACTGCGACTTTTCCGGTTACACCGACATCGCGATTGGCTCCGCCAAGCTTTTCAACCTGCATTTGATGCGCAATTTCGCGTATCCATACTTCTCGCAGAGCATTCCGGAATTTTGGCGGCGCTGGCATATCTCGCTCTCCACCTGGTTCCGCGAATACGTTTACATCTCGTTGGGCGGAAACCGCGCGAGCAAGCCGCGGCAAGCCTTCAACATAGCGGTCGTTTTTCTACTGAGCGGTTTATGGCACGGCGCGAACTGGACCTTCGTTGTGTGGGGTGGATTACACGGTTTCTTTTATCTTTGTTATTGGCTTCTGCTGCCGGGGTGCGACGAAGACGAGGCCGGTTCTTGGTTTATGCGACTATTCCGGATTCTTTGCACGTTTCATCTGGTTTGCTTCGCGTGGATTTTCTTCCGCGCCACTTCGTTGACGCAAGCGTGGGCGATTGTTTCCAAGATCGGCAGCGACGTCATCGCGCTCCATCCGTCCGGCGTGCAATTTAGGATTCTGTTGTTGGCCGCGGCTGTTTGTCTTTTCGAATGGCTCAATCGCCGCCGTGCGCATGCGTTTGACATTGCGCGGTGGGGAGCTGTGGGACGCTGGGGGTTTTATTATGCGATGGTGCTGATCATTATCGGTTTCGCGAATCTGCATTACGTCCCCTTCATCTATTTCGACTTTTGATATGGCGCGCGAAAGATCGACAAAAGAGTTGCTGATCGGCGCGGCGGTGCCCGATGCCGGCGAGGAAAGGACCGCGACCGCCGAGACATTGCGCGACGAACGCCGCGGTGTTCAGTCGTTCGCGGCGCGATTTCTCATTTTTTGCGTGCCGCTGGTGTTACTTGTCGGCGGAATCGAACTGCTTTTGTGGCGCGTTGGAGAAACGTGGCCTTTGCAGCGTGTGATTCGTTTTCAAGAGAATAATCCCCGTTCTTTTTTTGCGCGCGGCACGCTGGACCAGGGAACCTTTCGCTATAAATATTTGCAGATATTGCGCCGGCACCCGGCCATCCTGGTGCTCGGTTCGTCGCGCATGATGCAGTTTCGCGCAGAGATGTTCGGCCGACAGAGGTCAACCTTTTACAACGGCGCCGGGATCATTCATTCGATCGAAGATCTGCACACGTTTTTCGATCGATTACCGCCTGAAGCGACGCCAAAGATCGTAATGTTAGGGGTTGATTTTTGGTGGCTGAACCCCAACGAAAGGAAAGAGTCGATCGATTCTTTCGCCGTCGGCGTTGAGGTAGAAGGAACTTATAGCTGGCAAGGCCACGCCAACGCGCTGGCCGGTTATGTGCGGCGGCCCAATTCACTCGGCGAACTGTTCGCGCGCAGCTTCGGAAAAAAATACGATGCAGACGCGATCGGTTTGCAGGCAGTTTTGCATCGTCAGGGTTTTCGACCTGATGGCAGCAAACGATTTGAAATCAATATTCCAACAACATCGGATGAATGGCGGCGGCGATTACCGGGAGGGAAAACGGTTAACAAAGATATTCTGGGCGGAAATTTCCCGTTCGCGTTTACCGACGGCGTATCGCCCGCCTTGTTGGAACAACTGCGCGCCACTCTTCTCAAATTCAAAGCGCGGGGCGTTTTCATGATCGGCTACAACCCACCGGTGGCGAGCGAATGGGCGGATGTGGTGTCGGTCGCGCCGCGACAAAAGGATTTTTGGAAGCAATATCACGAAAAAGTTCCGGAGCTTTTCCGGTCGCTGCAAATTCCTTTTGTCGACGTGATCACGCCGCAGCAATTGGGATTCGATGACCGTTACATGCGCGATTGGTATCACGCCTACGACACATTCGATTTATCGTTGCTCCAGCGGCTTTGCGACGATCCAGCGATTGCCGCAGCATTTCCCGATGTTCCAGCCGTCGCGCAAAAAGCACTCAATTCGCCGCGGACCAACCCCCTCTACCTCGATCTCGAGGAACGGTGACGCGGAAGGGGTGGGATTCGAACCCACGGTGGGTTACCCCACGCTCGATTTCGAGTCGAGTGCCTTAAACCGGACTCAGCCACCCTTCCAGATTGACGATTCTGCAAGATCGACAATCGATCGTCGGAGTAAAGCGCGTTAATTATGAGACGAGGCCGTGTCGCTTGGCAAAACCGAGGGAACCCAACGAACGCGCGGCACATTTTTTGGGACGTTAAGGAGTAGGCCTGAGAGGCTGACAACGGCTGGAAAAAATTCACAATTTTTGTCTTGCCTCGGGGTGATTTTCCACTCCATCTTGTATGTCCGAAAAGCGGCCTCCCCACTATCTTGTTATTAACCGTATTGACCGGTATTCAACGGTTCTTGACAGGTTATTGGCTGGGTCGCTGCGCCGTAAATTGAAGTTATTCACAAGTGTCAACCGCCCACGCCGCCATGATTCAACTTAAACCCGGAATCCACCCTGCCTCGCTAAATAAATCCCGTAAACCATCCGATCGCCGCAAAAACCGGTCGATAAAGAAGAAGGAGAGCGGTTTGCATTTTGAGCGGGTGTTTAGCGACGCGGCGGTGGCGCCGTTCGACCAAGTGGAATGGGAAGGGCGCACGGCGGAGATCAACGACGACAGCGGCAAGGTCATTTTCAAAC
>JALYUC010000056.1 GCA_030853965.1 Verrucomicrobiota bacterium
CAACTTCTGCAAAGCGGCCTCGTTAAGTTGCGCGACGAGAATCGGCCGGAGAGCGACGTCTACGATCGGTTTCGCGGGCGAATCATATTTCCGATTTGCAACGACGTCGGTGAAGTAATCGCGTTCAGCGGCCGTGTTCTGCAAAAGGATGCGGAGGCTGCGAAGTACATCAACTCGCCGGAAACGCCGCTCTTTCGAAAAGGAAATGTTCTTTTCGGGCTGCATAAATCGAAGCGCGCGTTAATCGAGGCGAACTGCGCGATCGTGTGCGAAGGGCAGCTCGATCTAATCACGCTATTTGAGGCCGGAATTGCCAATGTGGTAGCGCCGCAGGGGACTGCGTTCACGGAAGGTCAGGCCAGAGTGCTGAAGCGCTTTGTCAGTGAAGTAATTCTTTGCTTTGATGCCGATGCCGCCGGCAAAAAAGCAGCCGAACGATCCCTCGATGCACTTCTGCAAAACGATTTAATCGTGCGGGTGGCGGAAATGCCAGCAGGAGAGGATCCCGATTCACTGGTTCGCAAGAAAGGAAAGCAAGATTTCGAAAAACGCGTGGCCAGCGCACGCGATTTTTTCGAATACTGGATCGATCGCGAGGCAGCGGCTACAAATCTGGATTCGCTCGGGGCGAAAATGGAATTGGCGCGCAGGTTGGCGGAAACGGTTTCTTACGTGCACGATCCGCTAATGCGCGGCCAAGTTAGTAACAAAGTGAGCGCACGACTCGGTGTCGCGGTATCAGATTTTGAAAATCTCTTGTCGAAGCAAAGGCGCGGCAGCTTCGAGGGGGCGAAACGGGAACGCTTACCGAGTCCCGCTCCACCTCACGATGTCGCGATGCTTTGCCTTCTCGCATTGCGGGATGAGGAGGCGCGAGCTTTTCTAAGCCAGCAGAATTGGCGCGAGGTCCTGGCCCAAACGCCGGACGCGGAATTGCTCGTTCGAATTCTAGAGAGCGACCTGCGTCCAAACGATGCTGCTTCGCTGAATGCTTTCATGGCCACGCTGACGCCGATAGAGGAAGGACTCGTTTCTTCGTGGGTGTTGCGGAAGATGCCGGGGAACGCCCGAAGCTTGGTGGAGGATTGGTGGCGGGGCTTACGACACGCCGCCGTGCGGCGTCAATTGGAGGTGGCCGAAGGCCGGATGAAGCTGCCCCAACTGAGCACGGGAGAGGTGGTCAACCTCCAGAAACAAATTCTTGACCTCCGAGATCAGCTCAACCAGCTTTCCCAGTTTTCGCCTGCACCCTCCATCGACAATTGATTGTCGATCTTACGGGCGGCAGTCGAAGCCCCAAGTCAATCTCTTAACCACCCAATTTTGGTCAGGCATTCGAAAAGAAAAACACGGACCCAACGGTCGCCGGCGAAACGGCCTAAGCCGAAGCGTGTTTATCGGCGCGCAGCGGACATGGCATTGACGCGTCGTCGCAAGTTGGCGCGCAATTCCAAGCTGGCCGCGGGGAAATCCAAACGCGCGGCCGCGTCTGGTCGGGCCCGAAAAACGAAGATTGTGCTGTCGAAATCGAGGGCTGAATCCGTTGCCGCTCTACAGGCAGACGACGCAGTCCAAGTGCGTATTCGCGAGCTAATCAAACTCGCGAAAGAGCAGGGTTACCTCACGTTTGACGATCTCAACGAAGCGTTGCCCGAAGGAATCACCGATGCCGACGATCTTGATGCAATCCTCACACGCCTTCGCCGGATGGAGATCGACATCATCGAAGCGTCCGAGGTTGATCGTTTTAAGGACGGCAAAAAGGATGCGGAAGAAGAGGAAGAGGAAAAGCCGGAAACGAAGCTCGATATCCTAGACGACCCCGTCCGGATGTATCTCAAGCAGATGGGACAGGTGCCCCTTCTGACGCGCGAGCAGGAAGTCGAAATTTCCAAACGAATCGAAGAGGCCGAGCACATGGTGCAGAAGCACATCAATCGATTTGGTTTTATCGCGCGTGCTCATCTGGACCTGGCCCAAAAACTCACGGAGGGACGGGAGCGATTCGATCGCGTTATTCTGGATAAGAAAATCGAGAGCCGGGAGCGCTACATGAAGATACTGCCGCGGCTCTGCCATCAGGTGGAAAAACTAAGCGCTTCGGTCACTCAACAGTACGCGCAGTTGACGCGCGCTCCCTCAAAGAGGGAAACGAAAAAGCTGAAGGCCTTCCATCGATCAGTGGGTTCATTACAGAGATTTTATCCAAAGTTTTATTTCAAGCAGAAGGTTACCGAGGAATTTGTTCACCTGGCTGACGAGCATTACCAGAGGTTGGAGCACGTGAAAAATGAGACCGCGAAACGCCCGCGTGGGCGTTCGGCGCCCTCATCGCCCTCTATCAAAGCGCACGAATTGGAGATAGGCCTTTGGTTATCGCTAGACGAGTACACGGAGCAGTATCAGGAGCTAAAAACCTGGTTACGTAAGGCGCTTAGGGCGAAGACCGAAATGGTGGAAGCCAATCTGCGCTTGGTGATTTCCATCGCAAAAAAATACACAAACCGTGGCCTTTCATTTCTTGATCTGATTCAGGAAGGCAACATGGGATTGATGAAGGCGGTCGAGAAATTTGAGTATCGCCGTGGTTATAAGTTTTCGACCTATGCAACATGGTGGATCCGGCAGGCGATTACGCGCTCAATTGCGGATCAGGCACGGACGATACGGATTCCTGTGCACATGATTGAGACGATCAACAAATTGATGCGTGTGCAGAAGCAGTTGGTGCAGGAATACGGGCGCGAACCAACGCCGGAAGAAGTAGCGGAAGAAATTTTGTTACCGGTGGATCGAGTGCGTGCGGTTCTAAAAATGGCTCAACAACCAATCTCGCTTCAATCCCCTGTAGGTGAGAGCGAAGAAACGAATTTTGGAGATTTCATCGAAGACAAAGGCGCGGAGAACCCGAGTGATATGACCGCGATCGTCTTGTTAAAAGAGAAGATCAGAGACGTGCTCGAGACGTTGACGGAGCGAGAGCGGCAAGTGCTCGAACAACGATTTGGCTTGGTCGATGGTTATAGTCGCACGCTCGAAGAAGTCGGCCGCCAATTTCGAGTGACCCGTGAGCGTATTCGCCAGATTGAGGCCAAAGCGCTGCGGAAGATGCGCCATCCGACGCGTATCCGGCAGTTGGAGGGTTTCTTGGAAGCGGCTGAAACATAAAATGTCGCCGAACCCGGCAAAGCCGGGCAACTCCTTTGGCAAAACGAGATGATGGATGAGATCAAAATTAGAAGGAGCTCGCCGCGGCGAGCTGATTGTTGCAATCGGCTGCCTTGGGCGCGGAGCGAGTCGATCTTGCGGATCGCTCTCGAGCGCAACTTTTGGGGGCTCCAATTAGTTCAATCTCGCGAGCACTTATGAAACGCGAAGATGACGAGCAATTATGGGATGTTCTGGGCCGCGCTCCAGAGCCTAAAGTTACGCCGTTTTTCGCCCACAATGTGCTGCGCCAAATCCGCCAGGAACCGCGGTGGACAATCGCGATACGATCGTGGTTTAGCCTGAGGCGACTCGTTCCCGCATCGGCGGTCGCTCTCGCTCTGGTTGCGGCGATCGTTTCCACTCACAGCCCCTCACTGCGCCAAGAAAGGGCCAGCAACGAGCTCGATCCAGTCGCCAAGATTGATGCGCAGGATTACGAAGTCGTTGCGGATTTGGACGATTTGCTGGCCTCCGACGAAAACAGCTTGTGGGACGACAATTCATCGTTATAGGCGCGACGATCGCATTGTCGATCTTCGCCTCCGTTGCCAGCTTCGCACAGGGACCGCATAAAAACGGTTCACGCCGTGGCGGGTCGCGTCATCAAAACAAAGAGTTTAGAGGAGCGCACGAGCGGTTATTTCAACTCTCACCCGAGGAACGGCAGGCGTTCCAAAGAAACGCCGAGCGCTGGCTGCAAATGGGCCCTGAGCAACGGAGTATTCTGCGCCAGAGGGAGAAAGCGCGGCAAGAACAGATGAAAAGCGAAGCGGCGGCGGCGCTACGCGATTCCGGTCTGTATGTTGATCCCAATGCGCGAGATGTCTTTGAGTCACGGTATGTTCAAGAACGACGCAGGATCGAGCAAGCGCTGCGCAAGGAAGTTGAGGCAAAGCGACAACAGCAATTGCGCGAACTAAACGAGCGGCTCAAGCACGAATTTCAATCCCCGCAGTCTTCTCCATCTGTTAGCCCTGGCCCATCAGGGCCGGTGCAACCGCGCAGGTAACCAGGAACCGCAGTTTTTCTGCGGGCTTGTGGCCGATCCTCAAAAAAGAATGAGCTGGCGGCGGCATAGCCCGCCAGCTCACGAAAAGTGTTGCTGACTTTAGCGCCACTGACGGTGACGGTACCGCGCCTTATAAACTCTTCGGCCGTTATACCCGTAGTACGGACGATACGAGTATGAGCGATATCCGACGCCGTAATATGGTCCGTAATATCCGCCGTAACATCCACCGTAGTATGGACGCGGATAGCATCCCGAATAGGGATAGTATCCCACAGGGAAACCAATTCCGATTCCGACCGAGACCCCCGCTTCAGATCGCGGGGCTGAAACGATCCCAAAACCAACTGCTACCAAAGCAACCAAGATAAGTTTTTTCATTTGTTCACCTCCAATACTCCCATTGAACTGTAAGTAAGACGCGAAGGTTGCGCAAAATATTCGCACCATTACTCGGATGCCCGAAATCGCGGATAACCGGTGATACAAATGTTATCGCCGAACTTCGAAAACGACCCGCGCTCCAGGCGCGCCGCAGCTTGTGTGGCAGAGACTCCGTTTCCAGCGAAAGCGATTACGGCGCCGCCAGTGAGAATCGGCGCGAGGTAAAGTTGCACTTTGTCGATCAAGCCAGCATCCAATGCCTGCCCCAGAATCTCGCCACCACCTTCGATCAGGACGCTCGTCACCTCCTTTCTTCCCAGGTCTTCGAGCACCGACCTTAGCGATTGTCGGCGATAAACGACCGTTCGCTCGGCGAAACGATCGCGGAACAATCGAGCTTGCTTCGGCAGATTCCCCGACAAGGTCAGTACCACACGCCATGGTTGTCGGCCGCCCCGAGTGCCCCGCACGGTTAACCGTGGATTGTCGGCGCGAACTGTTCTTGCGCCGACCAGAATCGCATCGACCTGGGCGCGCAACCGTTGGGCGTCACGGCGGGCAGATGCATTTGTGATCCAACGAACCTCCCCGGGAGGTCTGGTCAATCTTCCGTCCAAACTCATACCGCACTTTGCGATTACGAAAGGTCGGCCGGTGACGATCCATTTGTTGAACCCTTCGTTAAGCCCAGCGCATTCGTCAGCGAGAACGCCAACCCGCACCTTGATCCCCGCCTGTTGGAGAAGTGCGATGCCCCGCCCGCGGTGACGAGGATTTACATCAATCGTCCCGATGACAACCGTCTGGATGCCCGCGCGAATAATTTCATCTGTACAAGGCGGGGTTCGTCCGGACGTAGAACAAGGTTCAAGCGTCACATACAATGTCGATCCAGCGGTGGCTGCGCCTTTAAGCTGGCGGATGCATTCAAGCTCGGCATGCGCGGCGCCGGCGTGTCGATGATGGCCGCGGGCGATGATTTCATTGCGGACGAGCAGTAGTGCGCCGACCGCTGGATTAGGGCTCGTTCTTCCCAAAGCTTTCCTCGCTTCATTTAACGCAACTCGCATGAAGCGTTCATCATTTTCCGGCGACGCCATGAGGGGACGAATAACGGTGCTCGTAGATTCCAGCAATGCTTTTCCTAATTCGGGGGAGGCTAAGCTTTTTGCTTGGCGGAACGCGGTGCGTGAGACTTACTTAGAGTCATTCCGATATGGCGACCAAAACCGAAGAAAAAACCGGTGAGAATAAGGTAACGGCGGCGCGAAACAAAAATCTCGATCTCGCGATTCAACAAATCGCGAAGGATTACGGCGATGGCGCAATAATGCGCCTGGGTGACGAAAAGATCGTCGATATCGATGTTATCCCGACCGGTAACATTTTGATCGACCGCGCCCTTGGCGTCGGCGGATTTCCGCGCGGCCGCGTCGTGGAGGTTTTCGGTCCGGAATCGTCCGGCAAGACGACGTTGACACTCACGGTCATTGCGCAGGCGCAGAAGCGCGGCGGACTTGCCGCCTTTATCGACGTCGAGCACGCGCTCGATCCCGCCTACGCCAAAAAGTTGGGTGTCGATCTTGACGATTTGCTCGTCTCCCAGCCCAGCTCGGGGGAAGAGGCGTTGCGCATTTGCGAAACGTTAGTTCGATCCAATGCGCTTGATGTAATTGTTCTCGATTCTGTCGCGGCGCTCGTGACGAAGGCGGAATTGGAAGGAGAAATTGGCGACGTTACCGTTGGCGCGCAAGCACGCCTCATGAGTGCGGCATTGCGTAAACTCACTGCGCTGATTTCCAAAGCGCGCACCTGTTGTATTTTCACGAACCAAATACGCGAGAAGATCGGCGTCATGTTCGGCAACCCGGAGACCACGCCCGGCGGCAGGGCGCTCAAGTTTTATGCCAGCGTTCGCATCGACATTCGCCGCATCGGCGCGATCAAGCAGACCGATGGCGTCGTCACGGGCAATCGCACGCGCGTTAAGGTCGTGAAAAACAAGGTCGCGCCGCCGTTTACGGAAGCCGAGTTCGACATCATGTACAACGAAGGGATTTCATCGACCGGCGCGCTCCTCGATCTCGCCCTGGAAAAACAAATCATCGAGAAACGCGGTTCCTGGTTGAATTACAAGGGCACGCAACTGGCACAGGGTCGTGATGCCGGCAAGGAAGCGCTCAAAAACGATCCAGCGCTCTATGAAGAGATCGAGGCCGCGGTGAAAGCGAAACTCGACGAAGACAAACGTTAACACGGCGCCAAGGGTAAGATCGACATCGTCGATCTGCGTACAATGTTCTAAAGTGCGAACATGAGCGCTGAGGTCGAGAGTGATCCTCAACTCGAAATCGGCCATGTCTTGTTCATGGACATTGTCGGTTTTTCAAAATTGCTGGTTGATGAGCAGAGTGATTGTTCGCAGCGGTTGAATCAAATCGTTCGCAACACCGAGCAATTCCGCGCTGCCGAAGGCGCGGACAAGTTAATCCGATTGCCCACCGGTGATGGCATGGTGCTCGTCTTTTACACCGGTCCGGAAGCGCCGGCGCGCTGCGCCATGGAAATCGCGCGCGGGCTCAAAGACGCTTCGTTTGGTTTGCGCATGGGCATTCACAGCGGCCCGGTCAACAAAGTTTCCGATGTAAACGATCGGGCGAACTTGGCCGGCACCGGAATCAACATGGCGCAACGCGTGATGGATTGCGGCGATGCCGGCCACATTTTGCTTTCGAAACGCGTGACCGAAGACCTCGAGCAACACAGCAAATGGCGACCGCGCTTGCATCATCTCGGCGAATTCGAAGTGAAACACGGCATTAAGATCGACATCGTTAATCTCTACACCGACGAAGTCGGCAACTCCGCACTGCCGCAGAAGCTTAAAGACAAAAGGGTCGCGCCGGCTTCACCTCTCACCCGATTTGCGAAGCCTCTCATCGCCGCCGCGCTCTTAGTGGCGATCGCGCTTATTGGCGTTTGGTTTTTCTTGCATCGCGGTGAGAAAGGCTCAGCCGGTCCTCCGCTGGCTACGATCTTTCCCGGCAAAAGTATCGCAGTGCTTCCATTCAAACCGTTGGTCGCAAGCAATCGCGATGAAGTTTTGGAAGCCGGGATGGCCGACAGTTTGATAACCAAGTTGAGCACCACTCGCGAAATCATCGTCCCGTCGCTTTCGTCCGTTCGGAAGTATGACGATCTGAAGCAAGACTCTGTCAGCACTGGTCGGGCGCTCCGGGTGAACTCGGTTTTGGAAGGTAATGTCCAGAAATCGGGCGATCGCATCAGAGTCACGGCCCGTCTCATCAAAACCTCCGATGGTTCTTCTCTTTGGGCCGACACCTTTGATGAAAAATTCACTGACGTTTTCACCGTGCAGGATGTGATCGCCAAAAAAGTCGCGGACGCGCTCGCGGTTCGACTCAGCGAAGACGAGCAGAAGCGTCTGACCAAACGTTACACCAACAATACCGAAGCCTATCAGCTCTATCTCAAAGGCCGCTTTTATTGGAATAAGTACACCGACGAGGGATTCCGCAAGAGCATCGAGTATTTCAAGCAGGCGGTTGAAAGAGATCCGAACTACGCGCTCGCTTACTCTGGTTTAGCTGACTCCTATAGCTTGCTCGGAGAGATGAGTCTGGCGCCACCGAACGAAGTTTGCCCGCAAGGACGAGCCTACGCCGAAAAAGCGCTCGCCCTTGATGAAACCGTTGCTTCCGCTCACGTCTCGCTCGGAATCGTTAAGTTATTCTATGATTGGGACCTTGCTGGAGCGGAAAAGGCGTTGCGACGCGCCAAGG
>JALYUC010000058.1 GCA_030853965.1 Verrucomicrobiota bacterium
TCGATCTAACCGCGACTCTCGGCGTCGATTTCCTCATCATCGGCGCGTCGCAGCGAACTGCCATGACCAAATTGCTGCGCGGGAGTGTCACTACCAACGTTGTGCAACAATTACCCGACTCGATTCAGCTTCTCATCTTTGGCTAATATCTTCCGCATTAGACATTGGGCGTTCGGCGTTGGACGTTCGGCGTTCTCTGCTTCTGTATGAAACCGAAGGTTCTCATTGCTGATTCCATCTCGCCGCGCGGTGCGGAGGAACTTTTGCGAGATAACTCGCTCGAGGTTGTCACCAAAACCGGCCTGAGCGAATCGGACATTGTCGATCTTATCGCGGATTTCAGCGCCGTCATCGTTCGCAGCGAGACGAAGATCACCGAGAAAATTTTAAATGCCGGAACGCGTTTGCGCGTGGTTGGCCGAGCCGGAGTCGGCGTGGATAATGTCGATGTTGAGACGGCGACGCGTCGGGGGGTCGTTGTGCTCAACGCTCCCGGTGGCAATACCGTTTCAACAGCCGAGCACGCATTTTCGCTCTTGCTCAGCGTCGCGCGCAAAATCCCGCAAGCGGACGCGAGCGTACGCGAGAAAAACTGGAAGCGTAAAGACTTCGAAGGCGTCGAGCTTTACAACAAAACGCTTGGCGTCATCGGCATGGGCCGGATCGGCAGCGAGCTGAGCCGGCGCGCCATTGCCTTCGGCATGCGTGTGATTGCCTACGATCCCTATTTGTCGGCGGCTCGCGCGCGCAGTTTGCAGGTGGAACTGCTCGATGAGCTCGATGATCTCCTTACAACTGCGGATTTCATTTCGCTGCATACGCCCCTCACCGCCGAGACACGTCATATTGTCGACCTTGCGCGGTTGCAAAAAATGAAACGCGGTGTGCGCATCATCAACTGCGCCCGTGGCGGTCTTATCGACGAAACCGCTTTGGCCAAAGCGTTGCAAGATCGACATGTTGCGGCCGCGGCGCTTGACGTTTTCGAGCAAGAACCCTTGCCCAACGATTCGCCGCTTCGTTCGGCGCCGAATCTTGTTCTCACTCCGCATCTCGGCGCATCGACCGCCGAAGCGCAGGAGAGTGTCGGCATCGAGATCGCGCAATCGGTCCGCGCCGCGTTGCTTGAAGGGACGATCCGCAACGCCGTCAACATGCCCAACCTCGATGCCAAGACGTTGGCGATCATCGGTCCGCATCTGCGCTTCGGTGAAAAGCTCGGAAAATTTTTGTCGCAGGTCGCGCCCAAACGCGTCGACACGCTCAACATCAATTACAGCGGCAAAGTCAACGAAGTCGACACCACCGCGATCACGCGCGCGGTCTTGAAAGGATTTTTGCAAACCGCCGGTGGCAGCGAAGTGAACGAAGTGAACGCGCCCGCTTTTGCCGAGAGTCTCGGTCTCAAGATTACTGAGACACGCTTGAGCGCGATCGGCGATTACACCGATCTCCTCGAGCTCTCCGCGGTTGCAGACGGCAAAACCGTTTCCGTTGGCGGCGCGTTTTTCGGCGCCACCCCGCGCATTGTCAGTGTCAACAGTCGTCCAGTCGAAGCGCGGCCGCATGGCGTTGTGCTCATTCTCGAAAACACCGATCGTCCCGGAATGGTTGGACGCATCGGCACTTTGCTGGGCGATCACGGAGTCAATATCGCGACCATGTCGCTCAGCCGGAACAAAGAAGGCGGTACCGCTTTAACGGTCTTAAATCTGGATACACGGCCGAGCCCCGAGGTGTTGGAGAAGATTCTCGCCAGCGGCGACATTCACTCCGCACAAGTCATCGAATTGTAGGTTGCCCTGCGGTCTAAACTAAAAACCGATAATAAAGTCGATGC
Source organism: Verrucomicrobiota bacterium (assembly GCA_030853965.1). Taxonomy (GTDB): domain Bacteria; phylum Verrucomicrobiota; class Verrucomicrobiia; order Chthoniobacterales; family UBA10450; genus JALYUC01. The sequence goes on from JALYUC010000058.1 coordinate 1,841, forward strand.
CTGCAGTGAATTGATTGCGTTCGCTGGAATCACTAAACGGGCGCGTGCCGTTTAATGCGCTGTCAAAACGCAGTTCGGGGCGAACTACCAGACTCGCTGCGGGTTTTGGGACGACCGGCTTGATGTTCAAGGCCAGGGTCACCGCTCCGTACGTGGTCTTGCCGCCACCGACTGTACGCGGATCGAAAGTGACCGAGCCGCCGCGCAAGCCGTCGGCCACGTCATCATTTTCCGCGAAGGACGCGACGTAGAATCCGTTGTCGTCGCGCCAAATCTCGCCGCGCACGCCGACCGAAAAGAGATCGTTGATGGTGTAGATGAAGTACTGGGCCACGCCGTAGCCGGTCGCATCCGCTGCCTCATCGTAGATATGATTCAGATCGGTGATTGAAGTGAGCTTGCCGCTAATTTTCCACGTGGTCGTGATGTCGTTGAGGTAACGAACATCGTGATTGTTGTGACGTGTTTCCGGTCCGATGTGAGTGGACGCGGCCACCACAACTTTCCCGTCATAGAGATTCAATCCTACTCCGCCGTGGAATGCGGGCGCGTCGTTGTTGTCGTCGATGCTGATGTTCACACCACCGGTTACGCCCGCCATGACATCGAGCCAATTGGTCGCGTGCAACGTCGCGAGCGCGCCGGTGTGATTAAACGGAATTCCGAAATTGAAAATGTAAGTGTGCGAATAAAAAAAGTTCGTCCGTGGGTCGATCGTTTCCGCTCCTTCCAAAGTAACGAACTTGCCCACCTTCAAATCGAGGCCGCGTTCGGTCAGGAACGGAAAATGCAAACTAAGATAAGCCTCGACCAGGTCCGGCTGGATAATCTCGTGGGCCGTGCGATCGAACAGACCGAGCGAATGGATGAAGCGCGCATCGCTTCCGCACATCAATTGCAGCTTAAAGCCCCAATCGATCTCGCCGGGTTTCGGCGCCAGCGCGCGCTCGAAGTTAATCACGAGCTGATTCAGCATCGGTTCGTTCGCGCGATCGTCGAAGAGTCGCCCGAAATTTTGATTATCTCGCGGGGAATCGGGATTGAACGTAACTCCGCTGTCGATCCAGCCCGAAATCTTAAAGCGCGGCTCGGGTGTTGGCGAAGCAGTTTGCGGTTCGGCAGCCGAGGCGATGCTCGCCAGAATCGTTGTGCTGAGAAGTTGAGCGATCTGCTTGTTAGGCAACATTCGTTCCCTCAAGGTCGCGATCAGAGCGGCTGGCCGGGTCGGATATCCGCCACGTCCGTTTCAATGTAAGCAATCTCGCCGTGGATCGCTTCGTCGAGCCCAACTTCCTCGTGCGCATCTTCCACGCGCACGATGGTGATGCGGTCGATGATCCACAGCATTCCCAACGTGAAAACGAATGCCCAGACAGACGAAAACAGGCCCGCGCCAAGT
>JALYUC010000075.1 GCA_030853965.1 Verrucomicrobiota bacterium
TGAGCGCCGAAACTAAACAGATTCGGCGGTCGCCGACCGCCGCTACAGAAAACAAAGCGGCGCGCATGGTCGATGTCGATCTTGCGCGCCTGCCTGAATTAGCCGTCCGCTATTTCTTAACGATCTCAGCGTTTTCGATCATTGCTAGTCCGCCGCGCTCGGCCATTTTACCTTTTACGGTGATGGTCTTCCCGCATAGCTCGGCCAGCTGATCGTTGATCGGTTTGTGTTCGCCTACGACAAGGAATGCTTTCCCATCGCTAACTACACCGACCGGTCCGCCGCCTTTGATGCATTTGGTTCCGCAGGCTGCGTGCTTATCGCCAGTGGCGCTGTGGTCGATGTAACACATCAGATCGACAACTTCTCCAGTGACTTCTTTCGATGCAGACGCATCCAGCTTGTCCTTCCCATGCTCGTGCTCTTCAGCAAAAGCGATCGGAGAAAAAACCAGCGCCGTGATGAAAGTTGCGGCCACCGCAATCTTCAAAGCGCTTGGAATGTTCGAGGTTGAATTAAACATGGGCGAAATATCGGCAGCTTCGCGGTGTGGTCAATCAAGTAGGGCGATTGGCTTTAATCGCCCGCGGGCGGTTCGGTGATCCGCCCCTACCTGTTGCTTTCGATCAAATCCGCAAATTGCGAAAAGAAATAGGATGCGTCATGCGGACCAGGCGCAGCTTCGGGGTGATATTGCACGCTGAAGATCGGCAATTCTTTGTGGCGCATTCCTTCCACCGTGCCGTCGTTTAAATTGATATGGGTGAGCTCCACATTGGAAGGCAATGAGTCCGGATCGACGGCGAAGCCGTGATTTTGCGAAGTAATCGCGACTTTGCCGGTGCGCAAATCCTTCACCGGTTGATTTGCGCCACGGTGCCCGAACTTCAATTTGAATGTCGATCCGCCGAACGCGAAACCCAGCACCTGATGTCCAAGACAGATTCCGAAGATCGATTTCTTTCCCATCAACCCGCGCACCGCTTCGTGCGCATAGGGAAGCGCCGACGGATCGCCGGGGCCGTTGGAAAGGAAAATCCCGTCGGGATTCAATTTCAACACTTCGCTGGCAGTGGTTGCTGCCGGAACAACCGTGACGCCGAAACCTTTTTGGCGCAGGAGGCGCAGAATGTTGTGTTTGATTCCGTAATCGTAGGCCGCTACGCGAAACCGAATCGGCGGAAGCGTTCGGCGGTTGTCCGCCGGCCCGTTTGCATTTGCGATCGTCCATGGCTCGCTCAATTTGTCCTCCGGGTCCCATTGATATGTTTCCGGGGTCGACACTTCGCGGACGTAATCCATCCCGATAACGCCTTCGCCCTCGACCGCGAGCCGCGTCGCTTTCTCCGGTGAAATTTCTTCCGTGGTCAAACATGCTTTCATCGCACCCCGCGTGCGCAGATGCCGTGTCAGCGCGCGGGTGTCGATTCCCTGGACACCGGGGATGTTCCATTTGCGTAAATATTCTTCGAGCGACATTTCCGAGCGCCAGTTCCTCGGCGTTTCGCTCAGCTCTTCGATAACAAAGCCGCGCACATGCGGTGAACTGCTTTCCTGATCGAGCGAGTTAGTCCCATAATTGCCGATGAGCGGATAAGTCATCGCCACAATCTGCCCGCGATATGACGGATCGGTCAGCACTTCCTGATAACCGGTCATCGCGGTATTGAAACAAATCTCGCCCACCCGCGTGCCGGCGGCCCCAAATGATTCGCCCTCGAAGTATCTTCCGTCTTCAAGGGCGAGGAGCGCTTTCAAAACGTGTGCTTCTAAACAAAAAGAAAGGCCTGGATCAACAATCAATCCAGGCCTTGCGTAAAAATTTTACCCCGCATATGCCGTTTAGGCGGATCTCCCGTTCCCTTTTGGTAACGGGCGGATGACCATCGTGTCAGTGCCTGACTTCCAACTAAGGCATGTCATTTTCTGTACGAACAAGCCTCCTTATTTCGTCAACTATCGGTTCGGGGATGTCACCTTTAATCTCGAACATCGCAGGGTAAATTTTTCGAGAGCCGCTGGTTGAGAGTTGAGAGAAAAGCACTGGTTTCCTGCCCAACCCTCAACGAACGACTCTCGTTTTTCAAAGAACTACTCCCGCAGCTCCGCGCTGAGTTCGCTTTGCAATCGCTCACGAATCTTTGCGTGTGCCGCAGTCACTTCCTCGCTTTTCAGTGTGCGATTTTTGTCCCGGTATGTCAATCGGTATGCAAGCGACTTTCGTCCCGCGCCCAGATCGCCAGATTCGCCGCCGCTGAAAAGATCGAACAACTCCACGCTCTCGAGCAGCGGCTCTTTCGGATTTTCAATCGCGCGCAAGATTTCGGCGTGCGAAATTTTCTCCGGAACGATCATGGCGATGTCTCGTGTGACTGCGGGAAACCGGTCGAGCTCGCGAAACTTTCTTGCCGATTCGCGCACGACTAAAAGCAAATCGGCATGAAGCTCAGCCACGAGCACCGCGCCCGGGACGGTGGATTTTGTCGCGGAAAGTTGTCCGGCAAAACCGATCATCCGATCGTGCGACCAAACCTCGACCGCGAGCGCGAGGTCGGGATAATTCGCCTGCCGAAACGAAAGTTTCGGAACCACGGACGCAATCGCGCCCTTGAGGTCGAAGAGATCGAAGCGCCGACTCGTTTGCACTCGCCAGCTCGGCGCGCTGGCCGTGTTGCCCCATAAAAGAAGGCAAAGATGCCGTTCTTCTTTTCCGCTCGGCGGGATAAACGTGCGTCCGACTTCAAAGATGGCGACCGTTTCCGCTCCGGCCCGGACGTTGCGTCCGAGAACTTCGAGCAAGCCGCCGATTAGGCTTGGCCGCAGCGCGACGTGATCTTCGCTCAACGGATTGCGCAGCTCGATCGCGTTTTCGCTGAAGGCCGGAGCGTTTCTCGGAATCAGTTTTGAAGTGCGCGCTTCGTTAAGGCCGTGCGCGGCAAGTTTATGCCTCAGCTCCGTTTCGAGATCGTGAGAAATATCGGCTGCGCTTGTCGGCGTGAATCGACTACGATCGGTTCCAACAATCTTTTCCACGCCGTAGGCGCGCACGACTTCTTCGATAAGATCGACATCGCGTTGCAAATCGCGGCGATGACTCGGAATCTTCCATTTCGATCCCGTCTTTTCGGCGTTGCCCATTTTGCTCAAGCCGAACCGTTCCAGAATTTGATCGACCGCTTTAGCTTTGATCTCAACGCCGAGCAGTTGCTCGCATTTCGTGTAAGTCAGCGAAACATCCGGCGGATTTGACGGGAGCTTTCCGGCAACGGCAATTTGTTTCGCCGGATTTCCATTGGCGATTTCGCGAATGAGTTCGCTCGCGCGCTGCGACGCCTGCAAAATCATTCCCGGATCGACGCCGCGCTCGAAACGATAACTGGCGTCGCTCGGCAGATTCAGATTCCTCGCCGTTCGCCGAATGCTCGCCGGTAAAAAATAAGCCGCTTCGAGCAAAACATTTCTTGTCGTTTCCGTGACGCCCGTTTCTTCGCCACCCATCACGCCGCCGATGCCGAGAGCGCGCTCATCATCGGCGATGACAAGATTCTCTGGCGTGAGCGAATAGGTCTTGCCGTCGAGGGCGAGAAATTTTTCGCCGGCGCGCGCGAGCCGGACATTGATGCCGCCCTTTAGTTTATCGGCGTCGAAAGCATGTGTTGGTTGACCCAGCTCGAGCATCACAAAGTTTGAGATGTCGACGATGTTGTTAATCGAGCGAATGCCAGCAGCCTCGATTTTCGCACGCAACCAGGCGGGACTCGGGCCGACCTTTACATTGTCGATCTTGCGTGCGGAGAAGAACGGACATTCATGTAGCGCAGAAATTTTGACGCCAGATTTCCCTGTATCGATCTTCGCTTCGGTTGGCAGAGGTTGGAGTTTTTTTCCCATCAACGCCGCAATCTCGCGCGCCAATCCGTAATGACTGAGCAAATCGCCGCGGTTCGGCGTGATCTCGACGTGGAGGATCGTATCGCTCGGGAAGAGGTCGACAATCGGCGCACCAATCTTTGCCTCGGGCGATAAAATCAAGAGACCGGCCGCGTCTTCGCCGAGTTTTAGTTCGATCGCGCTGCAAAGCATTCCTTCGCTGTCGACGCCGCGAAGTTTGCTCTTCTTGATCTCCAAACCGTTAGGCAACTTCGCTCCGGGAAGCGCGAGCGGTACCTTGTCGCCAATTTTGTAATTGGTCGCGCCGCAAACGATCTGGCGTTTCGTTCCGCTGCCATCGCCCACTTCGCAGACGGTGAGGCGATCGGCGTTGGGATGCTGCGACGACGCGGTGATTTGCGCGACGATCACCTTGTCGATCTTGGCGCCGCGTTGGTCGATTGCTTCGATCTCAACGCCGGCGAGCGTGAGCAATTCCGCGAGCAAGTCGATCTTGTCCGGAAGATCGACAAATTCGCGCAGCCAGTTAACGGAAAATTTCATTACGCGAATTGGCGCAAAAAGCGCCAATCGTTCTGGGCAAAAAGACGGATGTCGGGGATCTCGAACAAGATCATAGCGAGCCGATCCATCCCAAGGCCGAAGGCGTAACCGGTCCACTTGTCTGGGTCGTATGCATCATCGCCGCGCGCCTTGTTCACTTCTTCGAAGACCGCGGGATGAACCATGCCCGAGCCGCAGACTTCAACCCATTGCTCGCCGCCTTTGAGCGCTTTCGATTTCACGTCGATCTCGAAGCTCGGCTCGGTGAACGGAAAATAGTGCGGGCGAAAACGCACGGCGGTGTCGGCGCCGAAAAGCTCGCGCATCAAAAATTCGAGCGTCCCCTTCAAGTCGGCGACGCTGACGTTTTCATCGACATACAAACCTTCGATCTGATGAAACTGCGCGCTGTGCGTGGCGTCGACTTCATCGCGACGGTAAGCCGCGCCGGGTGCGATCACGCGGATCGGCGGCGCGGCCGATTGCATGGCGCGGATCTGTACGGTGGACGTGTGGGTGCGAAGCAAACGGCCGTCCGGCAAATAAAATGTGTCCTGCTCGTTGCGCGCGGGATGATCGGGCGGCGTGTTGAGCGCGTCGAAACAATGCCATTCGGTTTCGATGTCGGGGCCGTCGGCGAGCGCGAAACCCATCCGCCGGAAAATTTCAATCGCGCGATCGAGCATTTGGGTGAGGGGATGGAGTGAACCGCGCGTCGCCGGCGGTCCGGGCAATGAGATATCGATGTTAGCGAGCGCTGCGGTTTCCTGCGCGGATTGGAATTTGCCCGCGCGTTCGTCGATCGCAGAGGTGACGGCGGTGCGAACTTCGTTGAGCAATTTTCCGACGATCGGCTTTTCATCCTTGCCGAGCGTCTTCATTTGCTCGCCCCAGGCCGAGATTGAGCCGCTGCGGCCGAGATATTTCACGCGCGCCGCTTCGAGCGATTGCGCACCGTCAGCCGCGTTGATTTCGCGCAACGCGTTCTCGCGTAGTTCTTCCAGAGGATGAGCCATTGGGACAGCAAACGTTGGACGGTCAACGTCCAACGCTCAATGAAGAAGTGCGATGGTCATAGACCGCCGCGACAGAAGAAATGCTATGCTGCTTTCTTCGGTTTCGACTTCGATTTGTTTTCCAGCGCGCTCTTCGCTTGATCGACAATCGATTTGAAGGTTGCTTCGTCGGTGACGGCGAGATCGGCGAGGATCTTGCGGTCGAGACCGATGCCGGCGGCTTTGAGTCCCTCGGCGAAACGGCTGTAGGTCATACCATTTGCGCGGGCGGCGGCGTTGAGACGTTGAATCCAGAGATAGCGAAAAGTGCGCTTGCGCGTTTTGCGATCGCGATACGCCCAATACTTACCTTTCATCGTCGCATCCTTGGCGTAACGGAAAAGTTTTGAGCGGCGCCCGCGGTAACCTTTCGCGGATTTAATGACGCGTTTGCGCCGTTCCCGGCTGGCCGGGGCGTTGGTTGCTCTTGGCATTTTTGTTTGCCCCGAATTGCTTCGGGACTCCTCGTTCAGCGAGCTGTTGTTCCATTGTCGATCTTCGCGACCTCACTCGCTGAAATAATCCCGCAATTCGGAATTAGGTGCGCAGATCTAGTGACGCGCGTTAGGCGTCGGATGCGTGAAGCTAGGCAATTCCTTCAAAATGACAACCCCCTTTCAGCTGCAATATTTTTCCGGTTGGCCCGGCGTGGCGCGAATCGTAAGATGTCGTGAATGCATTGGTTGCATCGTAATCGGTTGTGGGTCCTGGCCGGTATCTGCGTGCTGATCACGGCGTCGGTGATATTGCCGCATTTCACCCCGGGCCTTCCGTTTTTTTCCAATATCTGGCGCAGCGAGCAACACGTGGAGGATGTGTTGCGGCGCGAAGGTCGCAAAACGGCGACGCGACCTGAATTCGTCTTTCTCGGGATCGATCAGTCGACGCTGGAGTTTCAGGCTTTTGATGAAGCGCAGGTGGCAAATAATCGCGCCTTACAATTGATGAACGAGCGACCATATCCGTGGTCGCGCGAAGTGTGGGCGTTGTTGCTCGACCGCATGTTCGGGGTTGGTGCGCGCCTCGTTATCTTCGATGTGGTCTTCAGCGCGCCGAAGGATGGAGACCAGGAATTTCACGCTGCGCTCGATCGCTACCGCGACAAAGTCGTCGTCAGCGCGAATTTCGACTTCGGGGGCGGAATCGTGAAAAATGTTCCGCCGAGTCCTACTCTGATTCCAGAGCCCCAGATGTTGGACGACCGCGTCGGTTACGTCGTCTTCTTTCAAGATCCGCTCGATAAAAAGATTCGTTCGGTCCGTTACACGATGACCGATTACCAACTCGCTGATCTACCGGCGAGCCCAGGCGAAATTCCGCACGAAGCGCTGAGCGCACGCGCCTTGGAAAAGCTGGGGCACGTCGCCGATGTGCCGCGCGATTTGCGGTCGCGCGTAATTCGTTTCAGCGACATCAATGCATATCAGCCGCGTCCGCTCTGGGAAGTTTTCGACGATAAGATCTGGCACTTCAATTATAAGGATGGCGCGTTTTTCAAAGACAAAATCATCATGATCGGGGCCGCGGCCCAGATTCAACATGACGTATGCGACACACCGCTCAATCCCGAAACGCCCGGTCCGGTAATGCATTTGCACGCACTGGCGGCGGGGCTGGATCATGAATTTTTGTATGACACGCCAATCGTTTTCGATTTCGCCACAATCATCGTGGCCGGCGCGCTCGCATGGGTGC
>JALYUC010000123.1 GCA_030853965.1 Verrucomicrobiota bacterium
GCTTGGATGGCGTTCGTAGGTTTCCGGCACCCATTTCTGCGCCGCCCACCGCCAGATCAGTTCAAGTGCGCCCAGGACGAGGAGCGTTTCACCGGCGGCCAGAAATAGCGTGGCAATCACGTCACTCGGCCAGTGCGCCCCGAGATAAATCCGCGAGTATCCGATGGCGGCGGTTATGATCCAATAGAGCCATCCGCGCCGCCGATAGAAAAGCGTGCAACAAACCGCGATCACGGTGTTGTTCGTCATGTGGCCTGAGGGAAATGACGGGCCGGAGCGGTGTCGGTCTGATTGAGTCGAAAAACGGACGGTTGGCTTTTTGAACAGGGTCAAGAATTCAGGCCGCGCTTTTTGCAGCTCGACCATGCGCACGATTTGCACCTGCTTGGGGCGACGGCGATCCACGGCTGATTTGAGCACACTCGTGACTTGTTCCGCGATCACGAGCGAGAGCAGCAGGCAAAAAACGAAAGCCCGCCCCTTGAATCCGCCAAAGATCAGGATGCCCAGCGCAATTAATATGAGCAGCGGCTTCCAGATCTCGATGTTGCTGACCGCGGCCATGAACAAGTCGAGCACCGGATTCGTCCATTGCTCGTTGATAAGATGAAAAATCGCCTGGTCCATTCGCGGAAGTTTCCAGTTTCAAGATTTAAGCGTTAAGTGTCACGCGTGAACGCAATCCGCTTAAAACTTAACACGCGAAAATTAATTGCGCTTTATTTTGCCTTTACGTTGGTCATGTCAGCCGAGCCGGCGCCATCGGCGAAGGACATTCTGGAATCGGTGCGAATGCGCCAAACCCAGCAGCAGATCGACCTTGACGGTCAACTTCGGCAAAACGAAATCGTTGTTCCATTTCATCTTATTCAAAGTGGACCGATCGTTCGCTACATCTTTTCTAACCCGGATGAATCGCTGCAATTGCAGCTTGGGGAGAATGATTCGCGCCTGGATGAACTTTCAAGCGATGGCGTCCAAAAGGTCGCGCAATTCGATCGCAAGATCCGGGGCACCGATGTTACCTACGAAGATATTTCTCTCAAGTTCATTTACTGGCCGAATGTCGATCTTCAGGGCACGGATACTGTTCGCACGCGCAAATGCTGGAAACTGCGGTTGCATGCTCCGACGCGTCAGTCGCAATACTCCAGTGTGATTCTCTGGATCGACAAAGCAAGCGGCGCACTCATGCGCATGGAAGGCTACGATTGGAAGGGTGAGTTGGCGAAACGCTTTGAAGTGGTCTCCGCGCAAAAGATCGACAATCGCTGGTTTTTAAAACAAATGCGCATCGAGCAGCTTGAGCCCGGCACCAAGCACGTACAGTCGCGCACCTATCTCGAGATCAAGAAATAACTGGCGTATCGATCCGCGTTGAATCTTCATCCCGCGCCGCTTGCACGATTTGCGCAAAACTGTGTGGATCGAGACTGGCGCCGCCGACCAGCGCTCCATCAATGTCGGACTGGCTCATCAATTCGCGCGCGTTATCCGGTTTCACGCTCCCACCGTATTGAATGCGGATGCGATCGGACGTGGCCTCATCGGATATTTCGCAGAGCGTATGTCGAATGAAGGCATGTGCTTCCTGTGCTTGCTCGGGGGTCGCGTTGCGGCCCGTGCCGATCGCCCAAATCGGTTCGTAGGCGACCACCGTTTCCTGAAGATCTTTTGCCTCGAGGCCGGCCAAACTTCCGCGTAGTTGGATCGACAATATTTTTTCGACATTCCCGCGATCGCGCTGCTCAAGCGTTTCACCGATGCAAACAATTGGTCGCAACGTCGCCTCGTGCGCCGCGCGCACCTTTTGGTTCACAATGACATCGGTTTCGCGAAACAATGCCCGACGCTCACTGTGTCCGAGCACGACGTAGCGCACAAACAAGTCGCGCAGCAACGCCGCGGAAATCTCGCCGGTAAAAGCGCCACTCCGTTCCCAATGCATGTTTTGCGCGCCAATTTTAATGTTCTGCGCCTTGCCGAGCGCTTCCGTGACTTTCGCGATCGCGGTGAACGGAGGGATAATGACAACCTCCACATCCGAGATGTCGCCTAGGTCGAGCAGCAGTGACTCGACGAACGCAGCCGACTCGGCCTGCGTCATGTTCATCTTCCAATTCGCGGCGACGATTTTTTTTCTCATTACTCCAAAACTCCATTACTCCTTGTTCGAGAGTGCCGCCACCCCCGGCAATTCCTTCCCTTCAAGCAATTCGAGCGACGCGCCACCGCCGGTGGAGATAAAGGTCATTTTCTCAGCGAGGCCGGCTTGTTTCACCGCCGTGACCGAATCGCCGCCGCCGATGATTGTCTTGGCGCCGGAATTAGCCAGCGCTTCCGCGATGGCGAATGTTCCATCAGAAAAATCGGGAATTTCAAAAATGCCGACCGGCCCGTTCCAGAGAATTGTTTTCGCTTTTGCGATCTCTTCCTGAAAAAGCGCGACCGTGGCATTGCCGATGTCGACCGCCTGCCATCCATCGCTAATTCCATGTTTGGGCGAGAGCCGCGGCGTATTTCGAATGGTCGCACCCGCTCGAATCTCCTGCGCCTCTAACACATCGACCGGCAACACGAGCTTTACGCCGCGCTCTTTTGCAAGATCGACAAGTTCATTCGCCAGATCGAGTTTGTCCGATTCGACGCGGCTTTTCCCGATCGGAATTCCCTGCGCATGGAAAAACGTATTCGCCATGGCGCCGCCGATCAAAATAGTGTCGGCTTTTTCCATCAACGCCTTGAGCACTCCAATTTTGTCCGAGACTTTTGCGCCCCCCATGATGACAAGAAAAGGCTTCGCCGGTTCATCGAGTTCTTCGTGTAGATATTTCAGCTCCTTCTCCATCAAAAAACCCATGGCTGATTGCGCGACGAATTTGGTGATTCCCGCCGTGCTGGCGTGCGCGCGATGCGCCGCGCCAAAGGCGTCATTTACATAAATGTCGCCGAGTTTCGCGAGTGCCTCTGCGAACTTCGGATCATTCGCTTCTTCTTCGGCTTGGAAGCGCAGGTTTTCTAATAACGCCACGTCGCCTTCCTGCATGTGCGCGATAATCTTTTCCGCATCCCCGCCAATCGTATTCTGACTGAAAATGACCGGCTGATTGATGAGCGTGTGCAAATAATCGGCGACCGGGCGCAACGAATATTTTTGCACACGCTGACCCTTCGGGCGGCCGAAATGCGACATTAAAATTGTTTTGGCACCGTGCTCTCGCACATAATTGATTGTTGGCAAAGCTTCGCGGATGCGCGTGTCGTCCGTGATGTCGATCTTGCCGTTGCGTTCTTCGATCGGCACGTTGAAATCCACCCGTACAAGCACGCGTTTGCCGCGGACATCCAGATCCCGAACGGTTAATTTGGACATGAACGCGTTGTCATTCCGAGCAGAGCGAGGAACCTCGCCAATGCGCCCTGACATTTCAAGCTGCCCAACGCTCGCTTCGTAGAGAGTGCGGACATGATTCGTAAACGCTTATTGAAATGAGAGGTCCCTCGTTTCACTCGGGATGACAGATCTTACTTCGAAAGCATTTCCAGCATTTCGACGCAACGATTGCTGTAGCCCCACTCGTTATCGTACCAGCCCACGACTTTCACGAAGCGGTTGCCGAGCGTAAGTGTGAGCTTGCTGTCGAAGATACAGGAGTGCGGGTTGCCGACGATGTCCTGTGAAACGAGCGGCTCGTCCGTGTATTCGAGTACGCCTTTATAACTTTTGTCAGCCGCGGCTTCTTTGAACGCGGCGTTGATCGTATCAGCCGTCGCATCTTTCGAAAGAACCGCGGTGAAATCGGTGACCGACCCATCGGGCGTCGGCACGCGGAAAGAGCCGCCATTCAATTTCCCTTTCAGTTCGGGAATCACTTCATCGATCGCCTTGGCCGCGCCCGTACTCGAGGGAATGACGCTCAACGCGGCCGCGCGTGCGCGTCGCAAGTCTTCATGCGGGAAATCGAGAATGCGCTGGTCGTTCGTGTAACTGTGGATCGTGCTCATAAATCCATGCTCGATCCCGAACTTGTCGTGCAAAACTTTCGCGAGCGGCGCGAGACAATTGGTCGTGCAACTCGCATTCGAGACCACCGTGTGCTTGGCCGAATCGTAAACGTCGTCGTTAATGCCGATACAAATGGTGGCATCGGGATTTTTCGCCGGCGCGCTGATCAACACGCGTTTCGCCCCGGCTTTATTGATGTGGAGCTCGGCTTTGTCCCGACTTGTGAAAAACCCGGTCGACTCAAGGACAACATCGACACCGAGATCTTTCCACGGCAACGCGCCCGGATCACGCTCCTTCAAGATCTTAATCTTGTGACCCCGCACGATAATGTTCTCCTCGTCATACCCGATTTCGCCTTCGAATTTTCCATGGATCGAGTCCCATTTGAGTAGGTGCGCGAGCGTATGCGTGTCTGTCAGATCATTGACCGCGCGAACGCGCTGCACTTCTTTTTGTGACATCGCGCGAAGGACGTTGCGTCCGATGCGCCCAAAGCCGTTGATTGCGTAGTTGGCCATAAGAAGAAAGTTAACCTGTTGACGAGTTGAAGGGATAAACCGTTAAACGTGAAAGGCTCAACGTTCAATGCCGCATTCTGCGGTCTGATCCTGTCGATCTTATGCTCGCCAACCGCGCCCGCCACGGCGCGCGATTCTTCACCAATGAAACGAATCCTCGTTCTCGGCGACAGTTTGTCCGACGGGTTTTTACTCAAGCGCCGCGAAGCCTATCCGGCGTTGCTGGTCGACAAACTGCGCGTCGCCGGGCTGAACTATGAGGTGTTGAATGCGAGCGCAAGTGGCGGCACTACCGAGGGCGGGCTGGGCCGCTTGCCGCCCCATCTCAAGCGTAAGATCGACATTTTCATTTTAGAGCTCGGGATCAATGACGCCTTTCGCGGAATCCCAGTGGACCAAATTCGCGACAATCTGCAGGAGATTATCAGCCGAGTGAAGCACGCGCATCCGAACGTGCGGATCGTGATTGCGGGAATGCAGCTTCCCAATTATTCGGCGGATGATTACGTGAGCGCGTTCGGAAGAATGTATGTCGATCTTGCCGCACGGAACCAAGCCGCCCTCGTGCCCTACCTCCTCGAAGGTGTAGGCGGCGATCCGCTCCTAAATTTTCCCGACCGCCTTCATCCAAATGCAGCGGGACAAAAGATTCTCGCCGAAAATGTCTGGCGCGTGCTCGAGCCGATTGCACGGGAGACGGCCAATGCAGCGGTGACTCGCGTTAGATAAGTGATGGAACCGAGCGATCCACATAATCGCGAGCGCGCCGATCATGCGATTATCGAAAAGATCGAGATCGCAACCGAAGGCGAAGATTGCGATGAGTGTGTGCGCAAACTGCGCGGTCCATTAATGAAAATTAGTGGCGTTCAAAATGTCGATGTCGATCTTGCGCGCGAGCGCGTCATTGTCGCATTCGACGCCCGTAAAACGCATGCGCCCGATTTGCACGATGCGATCCTGAAAAGCGGTTACAAGCCGGCGCGCTTTGCAGACGATTAAACTACGGAGTTAAATCCCGGGCTCGCGGCCTGCTGTGCATCGGGGAATGCCAGGAATTGCAGCAGGCCTTGCCATCTCTTCTTCCGAGCCGGTTCGCCTTGAATCGATCAACGCGACTTCGTTCTGGCGCGACCATGCCTACATCCTGCCGAGTTTCCTCATTTCGCTCATCGTGTGCGCCTGGTTCGTAACCTGGGGCGATTGGAAATTTTTCGAGCCGGAACAATTCTGCGGTTTTTACGACGCGCAGGCGCTGTCGATGATCGATGGCCGTCTCGATGTGCCACCGGACGCGATGGGCTCAGAGGCGTTCGTCTTCCAAGGGAAAACCTATGGTTACTTCGGAATCGCGCCGGCGCTGCTGCGCCTTCCGCTAATCATCGCCTCCGATGGGATGGATGGATTGTGGAGCCGCCTCATGATGTTGAGCGCGTGCACGCTCAATTTGATCTGTGCCTACGGTATCCTGCGGCTGACCCGCAAAAAGGCGGCGGTTAATTCGACTTCGCAACGAATCTTACATTCGTTGTTCATCCTTTGCGCCGGCCTCGGCTCAACCAACGTTTTTCTCATTGGGCGCTCGTTTACCTACCACGAAGCAATCATGTGGGCCGGGACGTTCGCACTACTCTTCACCTGGACACTCCTCAAATATTTCACGCGGCCGAGCTGGGGTTGGCTGACGCTGGCCGGATTTTTCGCGTTCATGTCGTTCCATTCTCGCGCCACCGTTGGAGCGGGAGCGTTGCTGGCAATGTGCGCGCTTACGGCAATCCTGATCTGGCGGGCGACCGGAAAATTCGACGCGATGAATTTAAGGCTGTCCTTGGCTGCAACCGCCAGGCCGCTCCGGCACGCGCTTATCACCGGAGTCGCGGTCTTAATAACAGTAAGCACGTACTTTGGAGTGAACTACGCGAAATTCCGAACACTCAACGGCGTTCCTCTTCAGTACTACAACTTTTACAAGCAAATCCCCATCCGCATGCAGATCACCGGAGGAAAACAAATCCATCTGGAAAATATTCCGACGACGCTGGCGACCTATTTCGGCGTCCACGGCGTATCGTTTGATCGCACCTTTCCCTGGGTCTTTCCTGCCCGTGAAGCAAGCATCGTCGGTTCGCCGGCCATCGATGTGGTTGAGAGTTTTTCGACCTATCCGGTGAGCATGCCCGCGTTGTTGCTGCTGGCGGTGGCGGGTTGTGCGCCGCTGGTGCGTGGATCGAGTGAGATGATTCGACGTCTCCGGCTTCCGGCACTCACATTGTTACTCGGAGGTGGAATCATCTTCGCGACCGTCGGTATTACCGAGCGCTACCTCCACGATTTGTATCCCGCCATGCTCATTTGTGCAGCCGTCGGCGTCAGCCGGATTGAGTGGGAACGTCATGCCGCTGCAAAAACTGCCGTCATCGCCGTGCTGGCCGCGATCAGCATCACGTTGAACTGTTCGTTCTCGTTATTTCACCAACGCACCACCACCGGGGCTCCGCCGGCGAAGCAAGCGGAGTTCAAACAGCTTCAACAATCGATCGACGGCCTTTTCAGCCGCTGACTGCAGGCTGCTGCTGGGTCAGGCAATGGAATGTGCCGAGTCCCCAAATTAATTCGCGGCAATCGATTCCGATGACGCGACGATCTGGAAAAAGCCTTTCCAAGGTCGACAATGCGACGGTGTCATTTGGATCGGCGAGGGTCGGCACCAGCACGACCCGGTTCCCGATGTAAAAGTTCGCGTAGCTTGCGGGCAGCCGTAGATCCTCGCGGACAATTTTTTGCGGCATCGGCATGGTGACGACGTCAATCTTGCCGCCATCGATGTTCATGCCGCGCAGGCGCTCCAGGTTTTCCTGCAATGGTTTGTAGTTTGCGTCATCGTGATTCTCCTCCACGACGGTAACGACGGTCTTCTCGGCCACAAAGCGGGCAAGATCGTCGATGTGCCCGTCGGTATCGTCACCTTCGATTCCATCTCCGAGCCAAAGAATTTCGCGCACACCGAGATAATCCCGCAACCGCTGGTCGATCTCTTCGCGCGACAGGTTTGGATTGCGATTCTTGTTCAACAGACATGACTCACTCGTGAGCAATGCGCCCGCTCCGTTTACATCGATCGAGCCGCCCTCCAGAATCATGCGCGGATAAAAAACCGGTAGATCGAGAATCTCCGCGACGCGCGTGGGTACGACTTCATCGAGATCGCACGGCGGATATTTGCCGCCCCACGCGTTGTAATCCCAATCGACCACCGCCAGTTTCGGATCGGCATTCCGCGTCAGAAAGATCGGGCCATGATCGCGGCACCACGGCTCGTTTGTCGGAATGCGATGGAACGTGACGCGCGCAAGATCGACATCGTGTAAGACGTCTCGCGCTTCCGCTTCATGCGCACCATTACAAACGTTTATGCAAACTTGCTCTGATTCGATGAGCGTTTCGACCATGGCCCGCAAAGTCGGCATCACGCGATCGAACGATCCGGGGAAACTGATTCCTTCCCGGCGCGGCCAGGAAAGCCACGTGGCGGCGTGTGGTTCCCATTCCGCCGGCATGCGATAGCCGAGCGATGCCGGCGTTTGGTTCGCGTCCATGAACGCGAACGTTCAATGCTCAACCCGCCTTCGCAAGGCTACGGCGCGGCAGCCGCTTAACGTGTAAGCAGCTTGACCTTCGGCGGCGATTTCGGAGAAAACGGTTCCGCGATGCAACTTTACGTCAATCGCGATGGTCAACGCACCGGGCCGCATTCGATCGAAGAGGTCAATCGCCAACTCGCTGCCGGCACACTGGACCCGACGGATCAAGCTTGGTCCGAAAGTTCGCCGGGGTGGAAACCCCTGTTGAGCTTTAGTGGCGTGATCATGCCCGGAGGAGCTTCCTCCACGGCTGCTTCGATCAGCATTGCCACACCGCAATTGACGGAATTAATCAGATACGCGGGATTCTGGATTCGCACCGTCGCGTTTGTCATTGACGGAATTATTCTCGGCTTCGTTTTGGTTGTTATTGTGTCGTTCTTTAAACCGACTCCTGGGCAAGGCAGCGGCCCGACTGCGCTCGTTGCATTTCTTTCAAGCGCTATCGGCATGGTTTACATGGCTGCGCTCTGGTCGTCATCCATGCAAGCAACCTTCGGTCAAAAAATCTGCGGCTTGCAGGTGATCCATGCAATTCACGGAGACAGAATTTCCTTCATGTGTGGGCTAGGCCGCGCCTTTGCCATGGTACTTTCCGGTATTCTTTTCGGTATTGGTTACCTCATGGTCGCATTCACGGAGCGCAAACGAGGTCTACACGACATCATCGCCGGCACCTGCGTAATTAAGAGCCGAGAGCAGTTTCTCTAGAGTCGGATCAATGCGGCCGTGGACGGTCTTGCGTTCGCCGCGCAAGCGGAAACCTGTTGCAAATCGCTCCCGTTTCGACAAATTCCGCCCGCGTGAAGCTGCAAATCGCTCTGACAGCGGCAGTCGCCGCTTTGTTATGTGCGGGTTGCTCTCGCGCGCGGGACCCAGAATGGCAGGCAGAAGCCGCGATGGATCATCAATTTTTCCCCGCGCTTGTCATTGCTACAGCATCCGTTCGGCCGATCGAAGAAGAAGATGAGGAAGCGAAAAAGCCCGATCCTTATTTGCTCGGCGACAAGTTTGGTTTGCTCGGCGTCTCGATCAAAACGTTCGCGCCGAATAGCGACGTCAAAATCACGGTAAAAGAGAACGACGTCATCGCGGCCAGCACCTGGAGCGGCAGGCTCCCGGAGGCGAATCACGATTATTACATCGCGCCAAAGTTGAGTTACAAATTCGATCGGCTGCGCAAAGTCAGCCAGCAAGTTCCGCTCAATGTCGATTTTGCCGTGGAAGTGAACGGCAAACCACTCGGGGACAAAGCCGAGACGCTGCAGATTCGTTCGATCAACGACTGTCCGTACGGCGTTGCCAATTCGGAAGAAACGGTGGACGACGAGAACATCGAGAACGGCTCCGCCGATCTCGGCTGGATGTTCGCTGCCTACGTGAACGAAAATCATCCGCAGCTCGACAAGATTTTGCAGGAGGCGCTGGCGACGAAAATTGTCAATGCCTTCGATGGTTATCAGGCGAACGATCCGGTCGATGTCGTGAAACAGGTCTTCGCCATTTGGACGGCGCTGCAAAAACACGGCATCAAGTACAGCTCGGTCATAGAAACGCCCGGCGGTTCGTCGCTCGTGAACAGCCAGTTCGTTAGGTTTCTCGATCAATCGATCAACATGACGCAGGCAAATTGCGTCGATGGTAGCGTGCTCTTCGCCTCGCTTCTGCGCAAGATCGGCATCAACCCATTCCTCGTCGCCTTGCCCGATCACATGTATATCGGGTTTTATGTCAACAACAGCGATAACGAGGACGAGCAGGAATTCGTTGGGCTCGAGACGACGTTGATCGGCGCCTCCGATTTCGACGAGGTGTCCGAGGACGACATGCCCACACCGCTCGCAGATTTGGGCGAGCAACTAGGCGGCCGAGTGCGCAATTCGAAGGCCTGGGAAAGTTTCGCCACGGCAGTGACTACCGCAACGGACGATCTCGAAGAGAAAGGCGACAAGCTCGACGCCGGCGACCCCAATTATCAAACAATAGACATCGCCGAGGCCCGCGGCGACGGCATAATGCCCATCTCTTTCGAAAAATCATCTCCATAAGATCGACATCCTATGAAAAACCTAATCGCCGTCCTCCTCTGCCTCTCCCTTGTTGAATTCACTGTCAGCCGCGCGGCCACACCGAGCCGCTCACTCGCTGCCACTGCGAAGACGATGCAAAAAAAACCGTCCGGCAAAAAGGCGGACGCGAAAACGTTGCTCGCCGATGCGAAGAAATCGCTCGCCACCATGATCAAAGCCGCTCGCGCCGACAAAGGTCTTGATCCCAAAACGGCGAAGAACAAACCGTTTTGGAAAGCGACGCAAAAAATCGCCAAGGAACTCAAGCGGGCGGAGAAGGGTCTTGCTGACAAGAACAACGATTTCTTCGATGCAATCAACGATGCGCGCACCGCCGAAGCGCAATTGAAAGTCGATTGGCAATTGACCGATTCGAAAAACAAAACGGTGATCGATTCTGCCAAGAAACTCGGTCACGCCATTGCTATCCTGCGGACGGATTTTTCGAAGGAAGCCGCGCGGAAAAAGAAAGGCGGCGCGCTGACCGACAAAGAGAAGGCGGAGTTTGAGAAAATCAAAGCGCGGCAAAAAGATCTCCTCGCGAAAATCGACAAGTTGAAAGCGAAGGCGAGTAAAGACAAAGCGCTCGTGTACGGACTTCAGGAAATCGAGAAGAACGCGAAACGCGTCGCGGACGCGCCGGTGACGCTGGATGCATTCCTGGCTGCGCTTTATGCGATCGATGAAATCGAAGGGTTGCTCTACGGCTACGATTATTACGTCGACAAGAGTTGGCGGGCCGATTGGATCGTGGTCGATACCTACTTCACTTCATGGGAAACGATTTACGACGAATTTGTATCGGTCGAGACCTACGACTGGGCCGTAGTTGATGTGCCGGTAGATATCGATATTGGCGAAGAAGTCGACGTGGCTGCAGACGTGAGCGATTCGGACATTCAAGCCCAGGACAATTTCGCTGAGAACGAACCCTTCGACATGTCCGACGCCGAAGAGGACCAGGTTGCGGAAGAGGAAGACACAGATGCCGAAGTGGACTCCGATGATTCCGACGACGACGACAGCATGGACGACGCGTCCGATGATGATGGCGAAGATTTCGACGGCGATGGTGACGATGACGGGGGCGACATGGGCGATGATGGCGGCGATGACGATGGAGGAGATGACGGCGGCGGCGATGATGGTGGGGGCGACGACGGCGATTAGAAACTGTAGGGGACGCTGGTAGCGTCCCCGCGAAGCAAACTGCTTCGCCTACAAATCTAGGACAACATTGTCGACGTCGTGCTCGGTTTGTAGATCGCACCGACAATCGCGCCGACGATGGCGAACTCGATCAGGCCGCCGATTATCCATGAAATGAGAATTTTCGTGGTAAGCGGTTGCACGGCAAACTGGATCAACTCGCCACCGGCGAAAATGAGCGCGAGAAGAATTCCAAGTCGCACACCGCCGGCCACGCCGCTGCCGGAAAAACCGCGGCAATAAATCGCGACGAAGAAGAAGGCGATCACAGCCTGCCCAAGCAGAAGCAACGGGAAGTGACTGTGAAACTCGGCCTCCGGCCGCCAGAGCGTGGCCGTTTCCATGTAAGCGCTCTTCATAAACATCCCGTGAAACAGGAATTCAAAGCCGAAGATAAAAAGAAACGCAGCAATGAATGCGAAGAAACATCGTTTCGTGTTCATGGCGCCTTTCTATTGAACTTCCTTAGACTTTGTCGATGCAAATTCGCGCGCTATCGTGACTCATGCGCGCCGTTGGTCTTACGGTTTTCCTACTGTTGATTGTCGATCTTACAGCCGAAGCCCAGATCGATCGCATCACCGGAAAAAACTTCGCGACGCGATCGGAAGTCGTGGCGCGTCATGGAATGGTTTGCACGAGCGTGCCGCTAGCGACGCAGGTCGGCCTCGACATACTGAAACGCGGCGGCAGCGCAGTCGATGCTGCGGTCGCGGCGAATGCGACGCTCGGGTTGATGGAGCCCGTTTCGAACGGAATCGGCGGGGATTTGTTCGCGATCGTTTACAGCGCGAAGGAAAACAAACTTTACGGGATTAACGGCAGTGGACGCTCACCGCTCGGCTTGACCTACGAGCAAATGAAAGCGGAGCTCGCCAAGTTGAAGCGCGAGACCATTCCCCCGCAAGGCATGTTGCCGATCAGTGTGCCCGGAACGGTGGATGCATGGGCAGAGTTGCACAAGAAGTTCGGCAAACTCAAACTTGCTGACGACCTCGCGCCCGCGATTAAATACGCCGAAGAAGGCTTTCCGGTTAGCGAATTGATCGCCTACTACTGGGCGTTCGGTCCGCGCATTTACAAAGGTTTGCCGGGCGCGTTTCTCGAAACCTACACGCTAGATGGGAAAGATCGGACGCCCGCGAAGGCGGACATCTTCAAAAATCCGGCGCTCGCGAAAACGCTGCGGTTAATCAGCGAGAAAGGGCGCGACGCTTTTTACAAGGGAGAAATCGCGGACAAGATCGACAATTTCATGTCGGCTAATGGCGGTTTTCTTCGCAAAATTGATTTTGATAAACATACATCGACATGGGTCGATCCGGTCGCGACGAATTATCGCGGCTACGATGTGTTCGAGCTGCCACCGAACGGTCAGGGCATCGCCACGCTGCAGATGTTGAACATTCTCGAAGGATTCGACCTGCGCGCGATGGGGCGTAACTCACCCGACGCGTTGCACGTGATGATCGAAGCAAAGAAACTCGTCTGGGCGGATCGCGCGAAATTTTATGCTGATCCCGCGTTCACAAAGATTCCACTCAAGGGTTTGCTTTCAAAAAGTTACGCGCATGACCGCGAGCAATTGATCGATCCGAATCGCGCCGCGAAAAAAACCGAGCCGGGAGTTCCGGGACTCGATCAAGGCGACACGATTTACATGTGCACGGCGGATGACGAAGGCAACATGGTCTCGCTCATCCAAAGTAATTACCGCGGTATGGGCAGCGGCATCGTCGTGCCCGGACTCGGCTTTATGTTTCAGGATCGCGGCGAACTTTTTTCGATGGACCCTCAGCACGCGAACGTTTACGCGCCGGGGAAACGTCCGTTTCACACCATCATTCCCGGGTTCGTTATGAAAGATGGCAAACCATGGGAGGCCTTCGGCGTGATGGGCGGCGGGATGCAACCGCAAGGACACGTGCAAGTGCTGGCCAACTTGATCGACTTCCGCATGGGCGTGCAGGAAGCCGGCGACGCCTCGCGCTGGCAGCACGAAGGCGATAGCGAGCCGACCGGCGACAAGCTAACGGAAACGGGTGGCT
>JALYUC010000124.1 GCA_030853965.1 Verrucomicrobiota bacterium
CGCGCTCGTAGCCACGCCGAATGAGTGAATGAGCGACCTGCTCCGAGTCGCGCTCGTTCATCTGGCAGCCGTACGTCTTAATAAAAAATTTCGGCATGGACGGGCGAGAATAATACACGGACGCGCATCGTGCGCTATTCTCTTCGCAGCAAAGGCGATTGTCGATCTTACGGCGGCGTGGCGAACCGACCGGGGAAGGGATTCGCTTTCAGTCGCCTTTGCACTTCTTCATCCGACCAGGGATTGGTGCCACGTTCGTTGAAGACGGCGACACCGATCACGCCCACATTTCGCGTATCGCGATATTTTTCGTTGGCGTAAGATTCACGCACGGGACTAAAGCGGAAGGCGGCGACGGCTTCCGTGCTTTGCCGAAAACCCTCGACCTTGAGTTGAGAGCGCGGCGCCATGATGTAACCGCGCTTGAGCATTGAGGCCTTTTTCCCATCGACGACATCGAGGCCGTCAACGGAGAGGACGACTTCGAGCCGGAGATCGCTTCGGTTGCGAACAAATATCGAGTAGCGGCGGCCTTGTTCGCCCACAACAAACCAGTGATCGCCAACGACCAAGCCGGGCAGAAAACGGCCGATCTCGTCCTTTAGACCCACCGAAACCAAACTGGCGGTTCGCGCCGGCAGGACCGGCCAGGTTCGACGCCACGCGACTGCGCCGGCCATCGCCCGAATTCCTTCAGCATTGTTGTAGTAAATGGCGGCCATCGTGATCGGATTCCTCGAATCCGCGCGGACGAAATCAGCCACGCCCACGCGCGATTGGCGGGTTTCGCCCCATTGGGTGCCGAGACCCGGGCGATCAGTGGGAGCCTGGGCATACCGTGATCCACCGGTCTCACAAGATCCCAGGACAACAGCCGCGAAAAGCGGCAAAAAAAACGAGAGTTGCCGGATTTGTTTCATATGATGCCGCTATCCTATCTCTGAATGAGCTGTGGCCAACCATGATTTAGCCCACCGATTAATCGCCTTTTCATCATGTCGATCTTTCAGTTTTAATCGGAATGCGAATGAATGAGGCGACTCCGGCAATTGGCATCATCGGTGGGAGCGGATTGTATCAAATGGAGGAGGTGCGCGATCCGACCGAGCACAAGATCGACACTCCTTTCGGACCGCCATCAGATCTGCTCGTCGGCGGCAAGGTTGGCGATCGGCAAGTGTATTTTTTGCCGCGACACGGTCGAGGTCATCGCATTCTGCCCCATGAATTGAATCACCGCGCCAACATTTACGCATTGCGCTCGCTCAACGTGCGCTGGATCATCTCTGTTACCGCGGTTGGAAGTTTGCAGGAGAAATACGCGCCGCGCGATGTCTTGTTGCCGTCGCAGTTTTACGATCGCACCAGTCTGCGTTCCGGGCATACATTTTTCGGGGAGGGGATCGCCGCACACATCTCATTTGCCGAACCGATTAGCACGAATCTTCGAAACATGCTTGCGGAGTCGGCGCGCGCCCTTGGAATCACCGTGCACAATGGCGGCACTTATGTAAACATGGATGGTCCGGCGTTTTCCACGCGGGCGGAGTCGGAACTCAATCGGAGGAATGGTTTCGATGTAATCGGCATGACCAATCTCCCGGAAGCGAAACTGGCGCGAGAGGCAGAGATAGCCCTGGCCACAATGGCCATGATCACGGACTACGATTGTTGGAAGGTGGAGGAAGAACCGGTCTCGGCACAGACGGTGTTCGGTCATTTGGTAGCTAATGCTGAGACGGCGAAAAGGGTGCTTGGTGATGTCATTCCGCGTGTCCCAACCGAACCGAATTGGCCAGAGCATTCGGCGTTGGACGTAGCTTTAACGACGGAGCGAAAGCGATGGCCGACCCAAACTGCTGAGAAACTCAGACCGATTCTGGGACGATTTTTGTAGAAACGAAAAAAGTGCTTGCCACTCGCCCGCAAATTATAGTAATTATAAACATCGCCGGATTGACTAAAGTCCGGACCGAGTAACGAATAAGTATCATGAAAATCGAAATCGCCGCTTGTCTCATTAGCCTTGCCTTGCTTCCAGCTTGCTCGACCACCAGCCAGACGACCGCTGGACACCAGACGATGGAGCAAAGGCTGATGGCGAAGTACGCCAGCACCGACGCTACCGCGGCAGAGCCGGCGCCCCCAGCGGCAGGTCCGCAAGATGTGCCCGCAGAAGCGCCGACAGATGCTGATAGCAATCCGGCGTTGGTGCCATCGCCCCTGCTTCGCTACTGGGCTTCTTCGCGCACACCGTAAGCTTCGAATCAACGCGCGCCACGATGCCGTAGCGCATCACAAAGCGCTTCGATCGACTACATCCAAAGACTCCAGGAAAGCAGGGCGGAGGCGTCGCGCCATACCCCAGCCTTGCTGTCACCGAGCACCACCACGATGACGTCGCGGCCCGGTCGCGCGCCGCTGGCGATCAAGCAATGTCCCGCGGCCTCGGTGTAGCCGGTCTTCATGCCGTTGCAGTACGGCATGCGGGTGAGCACTTTGTTTGTATTTTCGAGCTCGCGGGTGCGACCGTTGGCGTAGCGAAATACGAGGTGCGGCAAACAGACGATTGATCGAATCGTCGGGTTCGCGTATGCGGCGCGCGCGATCAGGGAGAGATCGCGCGCCGTCGAGTATTGACCGGGCACGGGTAGACCGTTTGGATTAACAAAGTGCGAGTGTGTCGCGCCCAACTCTCTCGCGCGCTCGTTCATCACTGCCGCAAATGCTTCCACGCTGCCGGCGTTATCACGTGCCAAACATCGAGCAACATCGTTTGGGCTTTTGACCAGCAATGCACGCAACAAATCGATCCGCTGGTAAGTGTCACCTGACTTGATGTTCAACTTTACCGGCTCCGCCATAGTGTCGATCGGCTCCACCGTCACCGGCCGGTCCAGATAGCCGTGTTCCGCTACAATCAGCGCGGTCAATAATTTCTGAGTGCTCGCAGCGGCTCGTATTTCATCGGGGTTTTTTTCGTACAGCGTCTCTCCGGTACGGGCATTGACAATCACCACTGATTTAGCGCCGGTCGCGGGCACGCCGCCGGAAACGCGTGGCGGGGCCGTTTCGCGCGCGGTCGCCGGTTTAGCGCGTCTCGCTTTCGGCGTACGCTCTTTTGGAATGGGAGATGCAGCATGCTGTCTCGGAAAAGGAGACGAGATACCGGTGGGTCCAACGGCTTCCGGTTGCGGCGTCTGGGCACCCGCAGAAAGCGCGATGGCAATCGCGCAGAGGCAAAAAATGAAATCGCGTCCCAGCTTCATCCGCAGAAACTAGCGAGAAAGGTTGGGAGCGTGCAAGCGCATGGTCATAGTCTTCGTTTTACGCTTACGATCTCGCACGCTGGATCAACTCGATCTCGTAGCCTTCGGGCGCATCAATGAATGCAATCGCGTCTCCGCGTTCGGTATGGTGTGGTCCGTCCGAGAGCGGATAACCTTTGGCAGCCGCTTCGCGGGCGAACTTCTCGAGATCCTCCACCTCAAATGCCAGATGCGTGAGATCAGGGCCCATCGTTACTGGACCACTTTGATCGAATTTGCAGAGCTCAATCTCTTCGTCACTCTGCGGCGCCTTGAAGAAAACCAGTTGCGAGCCGCGGCCCGAAGTGTGGCGACGAACCTCCTTCAGGCCGAGGACGTCTCTATAAAATGCGACCGTCTTCTCCAGGTCGCTAACGCGGTAACGGGTGTGCAGGAGTTTCTTAATCATCGCGTATCTTATTGCTCCGGTTATCGATTAAATTCAAACTCCAGATTACCGTGAAATTTGTAATCGCCGCCACCGGCGCCAGCGGAACGATTTATTTGCAACGCCTGCTCGAGCAGATCGATTCCGCCGCGCATGAAGTTCATCTCGTTATGAGCGCACACGCGAAGCAGGTTGCAGCGCACGAAGTCGACGCGTTCACAATCCCCCGGGGTATTTTCGAACATCCGGAAAATGATCTTAATGTCCCGTTCGTCAGCGGCTCGGCGCGCTTTGATGCAATGGTGATCATTCCGTGCTCCATGGCTACGATGGGACGAATCGCGGCAGGAGCGAGCGAAAGCGCTTTACTGCGCGCGGCCGACGTTTTTTTGAAAGAGCGGCGGAAACTGGTTTTAGTGCCGCGCGAGACGCCGTGGAATCTGATTCACGCTCGCAACGTTGTAACCTTGCTGGAAGCTGGCGCGGTCGTTCTGCCCGCGATTCCGTCTTTTTACAGCCGCCCAAAGTCGATTGTCGATCTTGTCGACACCGTCGTATGGCGCGTACTCGATCAAATCGGTCTGCCTAACGCGCGGGCCTACCGCTGGCCGGATTCGAAAACGTCCCAAAATTGAAAATCGAAGGCTGGCCCGCACGATGCCTTATCGCGTTCGCGTTTTGCGTGCTGCGCTTGTGGGAGAGAACGCTGCGTTACGTAGTCGAGGATCGTGGCGATCTTATCGCTCGATCGCCGCGTGACAGCGCGATCGGCGCGGTCTGGCACAATCGTCTGCTGATCATGCCGTTGGTTCTGCGCCGATTTTTGTCGCATCGACAAGGCGCGGCATTAATCAGTGCCAGTCGCGACGGCGCGTATATTGCCGAGTTAGTGCAAAGAATCGGTTTCGACGTAGTGCGGGGATCCAGTTCGCGCCAGGGCGCGGCCGCCATGCTGCAACTTGGCGAAGTCCTCGCTTCCGGCCGCGATGCTGTCATTGCACCGGACGGGCCGCGCGGGCCGGTTTACGAACTCGGGCCCGGCATTGTTTTATTGGCGCAAAAGTCCGGCGCTCCAGTCTTTCCAGCGCACCTGGAATATTCTAGCTGCTGGCGGTTGAAAAGCTGGGACCGCTTCATTTTGCCACGGCCGTTTTCGAAAGTGCGCGTCATTTTCGGCCCGCCGCATTATGTCGCTGCGACAAACAATGAAGAAGATTTCGAAGCGGAACGGCTGCGCTTGCAAAACGCCATGATGTCGCTGGTTGAACGACGTTGACTCATTTACGTTGCGCGCATGGCGAACTTGATCGATGGCCGCGCAATCGCGGAAAAAGTTTATGTCGATCTTCGCCGTGAGATTGCGGATCTGAAAGCGCGCGGGCTCACTCCCGGCCTGGCGGTCGTTCTGGTCGGCGATAACCCCGCCTCGCGCGCGTATGTGCGCTCAAAAGACAAGATGAGCCGGGAGCTTGACCTCCATTCCGTCAAAATCGAACTGCCTGAATCGACGACGCAGGACGAATTACTCGCGCGCGTCCAGCAGTTGAATCGCGATCCGGCAGTTCATGGAATCCTGGTGCAATCGCCACCTCCAAAACAAATCAACGAAGCCGCGATCGTGGGCGCTCTTGATCCAAACAAAGATATCGACGGTTTTCATCCACACAATGTGGCCAAGCTCGCGCTCGATGATCCGAGCGGATTTGTTCCCTGCACGCCGCTGGCTGTGCAGCGTTTACTCATCGAGAGCAATATCGACATCTCCGGCGCACATGTTGTCGTGCTGGGCCGGAGCATGATCGTAGGCAAACCGCTGGCACTTTTGCTCATGCAGAAACGTAAAGACGCGGACGCCACTGTCACCGTCGTCCACTCACGCAGTCGAAATCTTGCCGAAGTCACGCGTTCGGCTGACATCTTAGTCGCCGCAATCGGTCGGGCCAATTTCGTGCAAGCGGAACATGTGCGCAGCGGAGCGGTGGTTATCGACGTTGGGATCAACCGTCTGGAAGATGCGAAGAGCGAGCGCGGTTACCGCCTGGTCGGAGACGTCGATTTCGAAAAAGTTTCAGAGAAAGCCGCCGCTATCACGCCCGTGCCTGGCGGTGTTGGTCCAATGACTATCGCCATGCTAATGGCGAACACGGTCAAAGCGTGTCGGCAACAATCTTCGCGGTGAGCATGCGCAAGATTGACGGTTGAACCTGCGCGGCATGCACAAGATATGACGCGATTCGGGGCGATAAAACTGCGGCGCGCGCCAACCGATTGATCCATAGTCTTCCGCGATACATTCCCGCATGTGCGTGCGTGAATTCGCGCGAGACCAGTTGTCGATCTACACCCCGAACGATTCTCGCGATCGCTCCGGCAGCGAGCTCGCCTGAGCGCAGCGCGTAATAAATTCCCTCTCCGGTAAATGGCTCGACGACGCGCGCGGCGTCGCCGATGAGAAAAAGATTTTCATGTGCAGGCGGCAATGGGGCGCGCGTGAGCGGCGTAATCGTGCGCCAGCGTTGATTAGCTGGAATGACGAATTCGTTCATCGCCCAAACTTTAAGTGCATCGATATCCCGTGGCTTCGCGACCAGACAAAGATTTAATTCGCTTTCGTTCACCGGCGCCTGACCGGAATAACCTTGAGGAAGAAATTGCAAAACGACGCGATTGCCGAAATCTGGAGGCAAATCGATGTGCGATTGAAGAGCGACCCGCTCGTGCACCGACTTCGGAAATAAATCGCAAAGGCGCGCCACAGTTGAATTGCGTCCATCGGCAGCCACCACAAAACGCGCGGTGATTACTTGGGTGACGATGTCGATCTTCCAATTTTGAGATGCAGACCTTCGCATCGCAGTGACAATCGCGGCGTCGTGCACATCGACGCCAAGCTCGCGCGCGCGATTGAGCAACAAGTCATCGAACAAACTGCGTTTGATCGCTACTTCGTCGCCCGGTGGAAGATCGACATGTACTTTTCGCCCGCCGATCGCGATGAACTCGACCGCATCTAGTTTTCCGTGCGGCAACGCGCGAACGCGCTCTGCGACTTCCAGCCGGCGCAAAACCGGCCAGCACGCCGGATTCAAACAATCACCGCACACCTTTTCGCGGGGAAATTTTTCGCGTTCGAGCAGAACGGTACGTAAACCCGCCGCGGCGCAGAATGCGGCACACGTGGACCCCGCAGGACCACCGCCCACGATTGCAACATCGACAACTTCCATCTCGCTTCAGTGTCGGACAAAGCGCGAAGCCCTCAAGGAACGGCGGTCTGGAGACCGCCGTTCCTTGTTTTGCGAACGAGCGCGTCGATATTTGGTCATGAGCTGGTCGATTCCCATATTTCGTATCGCCGGAATCCAACTACGAATTCACGTCACGTTTCTGCTGCTGATCGGCTGGCTCGCTTTCGGTTATTATACTGCCGGGGGCTCAGCCGTAGCAGTCGCGCGCGTAATTTTTATTTTGCTTCTTTTTCTCTGTGTAGTGCTGCACGAATTCGGGCACGCACTGGCGGCAAAATCATTCGGCATCAACACGCCCGACATTACGCTACTGCCCATCGGCGGCGTAGCCCGTCTCGAACGCATTCCCGAAAAGCCAACGCAAGAATTGGTAATCGCGCTAGCCGGTCCCCTGGTCAACGTTGTCATCGCGCTCTCGTTATTTGTGGTAATCGGTCCCGGCAAGTTGATGAGTCAGCGACGATCGAAGGGCCGGATCTTCTTGCGCAGCTTCTCGTCGTTAACGTTTGGCTCGTGCTATTTAACATGCTTCCGGCATTTCCGATGGATGGCGGCCGGGTGTTGCGCGCCTTGCTCGCGACGCGGATGCCCTACGCGCGGGCGACGCAAATCGCCGCCAGTATTGGCCAGGGTTGTGCATTTGTTTTTGGTTTTCTCGGGTTGATCTGGAACCCGTTTTTAATCTTTATTGCGCTGTTCGTTTACATGGGCGCATCGCAGGAAGCAGCGCTGGCGCAAATGAAAGATGTATCGCGCAGATTTCCGGTTTCGAGCGCGATGGTGCGCGAATTCCGCTCGCTCACGAAAGACGCGACGCTGGAAGAAGCGGTGGACGCGTTGCTCGCGACATCGCAACAGGATTTTCCCGTGGTCGATGAGAGCGGAAATGTCGCCGGCATTTTGACGCGACACGATCTAATCGCTGCGTTGCGCAAGAACGATCCAAATATTCGTGTGGGCGATGTCATGCGCCGGGACATTCCGACGGTCACGACCGGGACGCGATTCGAAGAAGCTTTTCGCATCATGCAGGAAACCAATTGTCCCGCGCTGCCGGTCCTCGACAGCATGAAGCGCCTCGTCGGTTTGTTAACGCCGGAAAACGTAAGCGAGTTGATGATGGTTCAGTCGGCCATACCGCGCAAACGCAACGTGTAGTCAGCACTTCTACGACGCTTTTGCTCCTCGTGCCCGCGAGGTAAGTTGAATCTGTTGCTATGCCAGCGGTCGCGAAAGAGAAACCAGACTTGAGCAAGAAAGTCCACGATGTGCCGCACAAGCCCGGCGTCTATTTGATGCGCGATCGGTTCAACCGGGTGATTTACGT
>JALYUC010000130.1 GCA_030853965.1 Verrucomicrobiota bacterium
GGAAGATCGGCGCCCAATCCATCGCTTAGATCGATCATCGCGTGAACAGAGAAATTTTTGGTAAGCCAGCGCGATTCCTCGATGCGCGGGACAAAGCGGAGGTGTTTGCCGCGCGACGATCCGCCGAGTCGACCGGTCACGAAAAGATCGTCCCCAACTTTGCCGCCACCCCGCGAGACCCAGCGTCTCTTTTCCACGAATCCGGAAACGCTTACTGAGATCGAGGTCGGTCCGCTCGTGCTGCTGGTCTCACCTCCGACGATGCCTACGTCAAAGCGCGCCGCTGCGCGATTCAAGCCGCGATAAAGCTTTTGCGTCCAAGCGCTGTCGCGTTGCGCCGGAATGATAAGCGTGACGAGCGCGAACTGCGGCACGCCGGACATCGCGGCAAAATCACTCAGCGGACGCATCATTGCTTTCCAACCAATCGAAATTGGATTGGCCGCGGAGCTGAAATGAATCTGCTCGACGACGCAATCCGTTTTCAGCAGGAGCAGATTGGTTCCGCCCGGCGCCTTCACCACCGCGCAATCGTCACCCGCGCCAGCGATCGCACCTTTACCAATCGACAACGCGGGAAGCAGTCGCGCGAGCAGCCGATTTTCGCCGAGCTCGCGCAGTTTCATTGCTCGAACGTATGGGGAAAGGCCAGAAATATTAGGTTAAGCGCGTTGAAGAACGAATGCATAGTCATCGAAACGAGGATGGAACCACTCCATTCGTAAGCGATGGCAAAACAACTGCCGAGGACAAAGAGCGCTGCGAAGGACGGGAGATGAGTATGCACGACAGCGAACAACATCGCGGTGAAAACAATGCCGAAAAAACGGCCGAAGTACCGTTTCACTACGCCGTAGAGAAAAAAACGAAAAATAAATTCCTCGGCGATGGGGGCAACGGTGACGGCAAAGACAATGATAATAATGCGTTGTTGGATAGTGCGCGAGGAGTTGAAAAGCTCAACGATGTTTTGCCTGCTTGAACCGCTACCAAGAAGATGCTGCGTGATTACATCGGCAAGAGAAATCAACGGATAGGCGGCAAAAAGCAGGATCATTCCGGTAGTGATCGCTCTGACAATGCCGAGTCGAGAAAAACCGGCGAGCGCCTCGAGACTGAGACCCCGCAACGTTAACAGACCGGCGATGAAAATCACCACACCGAGCGTTACCACGAGGCTTGACAGCAAACTGCCGCTGCTAATATCGGTGGATGGACGGGAAAAAGACGCGCCGACGTTGAGCAGGAGCAAAGAAATCAAAAGGGCAGCCAAAACCGCTTCCGGCAGCCCGAATGTTTTAACCGGTGTGTCGAAAGATGTCGATCTACCGGCGCTGATCTGACGGATCAGCGAAACATAAATGTACCCGCCGGCCAGGAGCAGGACAATGTAGAAGACGACTCCGATCGCCGTGACCGCGCTGTCGGACAACATGCTCCGTGCCGCCTACGGAGCGTAAAAGCTCGGCAGGAGATAAGCGTGTCCGCTTTCCAGCTGCGGCATGAGCTGTTTCGGAAACTCGATTTGAATTTTGGATTCGCCGGCTTTTCCCAACGCGCGAAAGAAGCGGCTCAGGCTGAAAGGCGGGCCGTACTTCACCACCGCCGCTCCTGGAGTCCCGCCAAGTTCCTTCGCCTTCGCAAACGCGTCGTCGATTTCACCGAGGCCATCAATCAACTTGGTCTCCAGCGCCTCTTTGCCCGAAAGAATGCGGCCGTCGGCGATCGTGTTGCGCAAACCATCGGCCGGTAATTTCCTTTCCTTCGCGACAATGCCGAGAAATTTGTCGTAGACTTTCATGACAAAACTTTGGACGAGCTCGCGTTCCTCCGGTGTCATTGGCCGCGCCCCGTTAAGCATGTCTTTGAATTTTCCGCTTTTAAAAACAACGGAGGCAAGCCCGATTTTGTTGAACAATTGTTCGTAATTAAGCGTTTGGATGATCACACCAATGCTTCCGGTGATTGTGGTTTCATTCGCCATTAAGAATTGTCCGCCACAGGAAATATAATAACCGCCGGAAGCAGCCAGCGTGTCCATGTGAATGACCACAGGCTTTTTCGCGCGCGTCTTTACCACCGCATTGTAGATCTCGTCAGAAGCCGTCACTTCTCCGCCCGGCGAATCAATTTCCAAAACCACGGCTTTCACGTGCTTGTCGTCTCGCGCCTGTTGCAACGCCGCCCGCATATCATCGACCATGGAATCGCCGACGCTGCCGGGGATGCTTGAACTGATCAAACCGCGCATGGTGATCAGCGCCACCCTGTCGGTATTACCACGGGCGCCTCGTTCCACGAGCACTTCGCGAAAACGCGGTGGCGGTTCTTCATCGCGAACGATGCCGCCCATCCGCCGAATTACCATGGCCATGAGCACACAGTTAGCGAAGAGACTCGCGCACAGCGCAACGAACAAAAAGATGCTAAGACAACCAGGTTTCCGCTCTGCCATGCAGGGTGGAAAGCTGCCGGAGAACCGGCGGACACACAAGTGCTTTCCACCAATCCACTGAGATCAAAGCGGTTTTAGCGGTCGATCGCTTCATTGCCTGATCCGTTCAACTCGCTGGCGTGGAAGCTGCTAATTTCCGAAGCATCACTCTATGAATAGCAGCGG
>JALYUC010000132.1 GCA_030853965.1 Verrucomicrobiota bacterium
GCAACCCGGATCCCGCGACCGTGATTCTACCATTGAACACTTCCAGCGATACCAGCGTGGACTTCGGTTACACGCCGATTCCCGCAGGACAGATCGGTGATTTCGTCTGGAAAGATCTCAACGGCGATGGCATTCAGGATGCCGGCGAACCGGGCATTGATGGCGTAACGGTCACGCTTCTCAACTCGTCTAATATGGTAATTGCTACCACAACGACGGCTGGCGGCGGTGCGTATGCTTTCACCGGACTAAGCGCAGGCAGCTACTTTGTGGCGGTAAACACTGCTTCGCCTGCGCTTGCCGGCTTCATCCCGACAGGAGTAAATGCTTCCGGTAGCACCACAGCTAACGACAGCAATCCAAATCCCGCGAGCGTTACACTGCCGAGCAATACTTCAACCGATAATACCATAGATTTCGGCTACATCCTTCCCACAGGGAAGATCGGCGACTTTATTTGGAAGGACCTCAACCAGAATGGCATTCAAGACAGCGGAGAACCCGGCATCAACAGCGTTACGGTGAAGCTTTTCGGACCTGGCAATGTCTTGCTCGCAACCGCAGTGACCTCCGGCAATGGTAGCTACCTCTTCACAGGGCTGAGCCGGGGCACTTACACGGTAAGCGTAGACAATGCGTCGCCTGCCCTGACCGGCTTGATGCCAACGACCACAAACGCTGCAGGCAGCACCACAGCTAACGACAGCAATGCAAATCCCGCCACAGTCACTCTGGCGACACACAGCTCACAAGATCTGACAGTTGATTTCGGCTATATTCCTGTCCCTGCCGGATCGATTGGCGACTTTGTGTGGAAAGATCTTAATGGCAACGGCATCCAGGATGCCAGTGAGCCCGGCATCGCTAACGTAACTGTTCGGCTTTATCGGCAAGGAAACCCAGTCGCCATCGCTACCACTTCGACTGACGCAGGTGGCCTCTACCTATTCAGTGGCTTGAGCGCCGGCACCTACACCGTAGTTGCGGACAACACGTCCGCAGCCCTCGTTGGCTATACTCCGACGACGGCGAATGCTCCCGGCAGCACTACAGCTAACGACAGCAATCCGAATCCCGCCACGGTCACATTGCTGACTAATACTTCCTCCGATCTGAGTGTCGATTTTGGATATGTGCCGAATCCTGCAGGGAAGATTGGCGACTTCGTGTGGAAGGACCTGAACAGAAATGGTATTCAAGACCCGGGTGAGCCAGGTATTAACGGCGTGACCGTGAAGCTTTACGGTCCCGGCAATGTTCTGCTCGCCACGGCGGTAACGTCCGGCAACGGCGGTTATCTCTTCACCGGACTAAAGGCTGGCACCTACACTGTGAGCATACTCAATACACAGGCCGCTCTTTTCGGGTTGAGTCCAACGACTACGAGCGCTTCCGGCAGCACCACTGCTAACGACAGCAATGCCAATCCTGCAACCGTTACCCTGGCAACTAATCTCTCAACAGACCTGACAATTGACTTCGGCTACAAGACGCCGCCAGCATGTGGCCCACTCACTACCTTCACCATGTGTGAATGGGGTGCGCCGCCAGCGTCTTGTGGTTACAATGTCGGTACATTCCTATCGAAAAACTTTGCTGTGATTTATCCGGCCGGTTTAACCGTAGGCGGTAGCTTCACGCTGAAATTTACATCAGCGAAGGCAATTGAGAATTTCCTCCCCTGCTGCTTCCCCTACGGCACCACTGCCAGGGCGCTTACGCAAAGCTACGTTAATCCGACCACAAACCTCGGTCTGCTCGCCGGCGCGGTTGTAACGCTACGTCTTAACGTAGACTTCTCGAACGCCGGTTTCACTCCTCCCGGACTTATTAACGCCAAGTTCAAGTACGGCAAATTCGCCGGCAAGACCGTAGGTTACGTGCTCTCCCTCGCCGAATCAGTCCTCGGCGGCGCTCCACTCCCCACTGGGATCAGCTACACTGATCTGAGCGACGCCTGCACATTAGTTAATGAGAACTACGACTACGGCAGGAATGGCGGTAAGTTGAACCCGTAATCGCGCTAAGCACCAGTCGACCTCGTTCCCACGCGATAGCTTGGGAACGAGGTCTTGGTTGCCTTCATTCGTATGCAATTCGGCCACCTACACTGGGTCAGCCGGTAAAGAAATCTTCGGCGGCGATGTGTTCACGTTTACGCCTTAAGTCAGATCGTGCTCACGAGAGGACTCGAACCTCCACGGGTTGCCCCATACGGTCCTGAGCCGTACGCGTCTGCCAATTCCGCCACGTGAGCAAAGAAAGCGGGCTGCTCAAATTGCGTGAGCAGCTCTTCCGCGCAAGGCCAAATGTAATTGTCGATCTTACGCCTAGGAAAATTATGTCGATGTTACATCCGGCGCTTTTTCCGGGCACGCACTTCGAGCGCGTGAGCCTTGCGTGCTTTGCCCAGTGAACGCAACAGATCGGCATAATTCGACGCGACGATTTCGTAATCCTCCGGTGGATTGTCCGTCGCTTCCTCCCAACTCTTGAGCGACGCGCGATACAGCTCGGACGCTTTGGCGTAATCCCCCCGCGAATGATAAACCACGGCGAGATTGCATTTCGATTGGGCAATGTCCGGGTGCGTGGGTGGATGGACTTTTTCGCGAATAGCGAGAGCCCTAAGATGTGTTTTTTCCGCTTCGCTGAACCGACGCTCGTTCGTATAGAAAACTCCAAGATTATTCAGGACCGACGCTACGTCGGCATGCTCCGGACCAAGCTGTTTTTCGTAAATCTGGAGTGCATGTAGGTAATATGGCTCGGCAGCTTTCTGCCGTCCCGATTTCCGGAAAATAAGAGCGACGTTATTCAACATCGTGCCGAGATCCGAATAAGGCAGATCTTCAAGCTGCGTCCCCGCGGCGATCGCCTTTTCGTAATAGCGGATAGCTTCCTCAGATTGGCCGAGATTGTCGCACAGGTAGGCGAGCCGGCGAGCTGAGCGAAACATTGCGCGTTGATCAGGTGGTTGCACTTTTTCAAGAAGCGCGTGCGCCTTCAGAAGATAAGGCTTCGCCGCGACGCGATCTCCGCTTTGATCGAGGAGGAGCCCGAGCTTCTCGAAGCTCAATGCAATCGAAGCATGGTCATCGACAAAGGCGCGTTTCGCGAGGTCGAGAGCGGTCTCGGCCACTCGGACCGCTTCCGGCAAACGATTGCCAGCCCGAAGAGTGTCCAGTTTATCGTTGAGGATGGTCCAGAGCTTCTCTTCGCCTTTCATTGGATCTTACCAGCCTTCGCTGAGCTGGCTGACTAATCGAGTTGCAAGCTCCTCCGTGGCGAGGGGCAGTGCTTGCCGTTCGTCCGTGGTCACATCCGTGCCGACGAAAAAGCTTGTTGTCCCCACCGCCTCGCCTGGCGGTCCGAGCGGCTTCCCATCCCGCCCGACTACCTTGTATCTCACTCGCATGGCGAGGTTAAATTCAGTCGTCGCGAGAACGTTACCGCGCACCGAACGTGCGGGCGATCGGCTGATCCGAACAATTTCTCCCTCCAACACGGCGTCAGCACTTTCCTCGTTTCCAATCTTGAAAGTGCCGTCTTGCTGAAATTGCTTGATGACGGTGCCCGTCACCAGCACCTCGACGCGGGGCATCACCGTACTATTTTTGAATGTCGGGACTGCGATCGTGTGGACGTCTTGAAGATAATAGGGTTTAACCGGGCCGATGTGATAGCCAAGACACCCCGCCAAGCTGACACAAATGAGGCTACCACTAAGAAAATTTTTCACTGCGCCGGAGAAGCGGAGGCCTCGGGAGAAGCCGATGCTTCTGGAGCGGCGGACACGTCTGGGGTTGCACGGGCTTCCGGTGTCGCCGCGGACGACGGAGCCGTCGTCGTGTCAGGCAAAAGCGAAACCGGTGGTGGAAGCGATGCATCTGTCTCTGCCGGCGGCAATGGCGCCACATCGTTGGGTGAACTGCGCATGGCCGGTCCACCTTTCGCCGTTTGCTCTGAACTACCGCTTGTTTTCTTCTTCGCAGCTTCGTCCTCCGCCGCCGCAAATGCCGGCTTCAGCGCTGCCTCGCCCACCTTCGACCGTAATTGCTCGATTCTTTTTTTTGCCTTGTCGCTCTCCGCCGAACCTGGCAGTTGACGAATCACTTCATTATAATAAATGACCGCGGCGCGATAATTCTTTTGTTTGTCGTAAAACTTCGCGATGGTGAACGCGCTCGAAGTTTCCTTATGCCCAAGTAACTGAAGGTTGGCGCGCGCTTGCGCGCCCTTTTCGCTATTTGGATAACGGAAAAGGAAATCCTGAAAAGCCGTTTTGGCTCTGTCCGTGGCCGCCTTATCGTTGGTGCCGGCGCGCGCCGCTGTAAACCAAATGTAACCAATTTGATATTGTGCATTCGCTGCGACCGGATCGTTCGGAAATTTATCGATAACCGCTTGGTAAGCCTGAATGGCTGAGTCATTGGCACCTTCCTTTTCGCGCGCCAGCCCAATATCGAATTGCGCACGTGCCGTGTACTTTCCATACGGAGCAGTCCGGATCACGGCCGCGAAGATTTCCACGGCGCGATCAAGCGCGTTGGCCAGAGAAAGGCCGAGAAACTTAATCTTCTTCCCGTTCAGATACATCTCGCCGATGCGAAATTGCGCTTCGATGGCTTCGTTGAAATGCGGGTTGGTTGGATATCTTTCCACGATATAGCGGTACGCTGCCGCGGCCTCTAAATACGCATGCGTCTGTTCCTGTAACTCGGCAGAGCGAAATCCCGCTCCAGGGGCAAGCGCATCCTTGGGATATTTTCGTACCAGGGTCCGATAAGCCTTGATCGCGCGTTTGGTATTGCCTTTTTTTTCCGCCTCCTGTCCGATTTGGAATAATTCTTGGGCATTGCCATTTATTTCTTCCTCGCCGGGCGCCACATACTTGGCCTTTTCGCCTGGCTTGAAGACGACAGCAGCTGTGCCAAGCCCGGGAAAAAAGAGGCTGGCAACAATGAAGATAAAAAGGGTATGGACTCGAAAATCCATGGGGCTTCGCAGGGTAGTTGAGTTATCGGCTCCGTCAAGTTAAGCAACCCGAAATGGCCGCGGTTTTTCGCTTCTCAAAACACAACATCGACATCTTTTCGTCGAGGCAAATTCGATTACCTTCTCACTGCTCTTGAACCTGACCGATCAGCAAAAAATCCGCATCGGCGCAAGTGCGTGGAGCTTTGACGAATGGAAAGGCACTTTATACCCACCGGGCCTGCCGGAATCGCGTTGGCTGGAATTTTACGCGCGTTATTTTCCCGCCGTTGAGATCGACTCAACTTTCTACGGGCCGCCATCAGAAGACACCGTCCGTCGCTGGCTGGAAATGACGCCTGCGGCGTTTCGGTTTTCCTCCAAACTTCCACGGGACATCACCCACGTCGGCCGGCTTCGCGATTGCAATGCCGAATTGAATTCGTTTCTGCACGCCATCGAGCCACTTGCTCCAAAACTTAACGTCGTCCTCATTCAATTGCCGCCATCGTTCGATCCCAAAGATGGCAAACCGGCTCTTCGCGCGTTCCTCAAACAGCTCCCGCGGGATTTTCGTTTCGCCATTGAGTTTCGGCACGCCGGCTGGCACCGGCCACAGTTCATTGGCCTCCTCGAAAAATATCGAGTCTGTTGGGTCTGGGCCGATACCAGTCCGCTCAACGAACGCAACCTC
The DNA here is from genome assembly GCA_030853965.1 of Verrucomicrobiota bacterium. Taxonomy (GTDB): domain Bacteria; phylum Verrucomicrobiota; class Verrucomicrobiia; order Chthoniobacterales; family UBA10450; genus JALYUC01. Next base: position 5,672 of record JALYUC010000132.1, read on the forward strand.
GCACCTTTTGAGTTTCTACCGCTCACCGCTGATTTCCTTTACCTGCGCCTGCTCGGCGATTACGGAACGAAATATGATTCTGACGGAAAACACGTGCATCGTTACGAGAAGCTTCTTTGGAAACGCGAAGCTGCGTTGGAAAGCTGGGCGCTCAAGATCGAGCGCCACCTCTCCGAAGTGCGCAATGTCTGGGCATTCGCGAGCAACCACTTCGAAGGCTTCGCACCGGAAACTTGTCAGCGCCTTGCGCAACGCCTCGGCTTCGAGCTACCACTCCCTTCGGAAGTGGAAAAAGAGCTTTCCGAGCAAGATCGTTCGCAGCTCGATCTGTTCGACGCAGGTAGGGGCGATTGACCGCAATCGCCCGCGAATGCCAATCCGGCTCGAATCGGTTCGGTGAACCGCCCCTACCTAATCTCGTTCGCGCCAAAATACGGCTGCAATTTTTCCGGGATGCGAATCGAGCCGTCGTCTGTTTGAAAGTTCTCGATCAACGCCGCAAATAATCTCGGCAGCGCTAACCCCGAGCCATTCAGGGTGTGGCAAAACCGGTTCTTTCCGTCGGCATCCTTGTATCGAAGATTCATGCGGCGCGCCTGAAACTCTTCGAAGTTCGAACAACTAGAGACTTCCAGATAAGCGTCCTGACCGGGCGACCAGACTTCGATGTCGTATTGCTTCGCCGAGCCAAATCCGAGATCGCCCGTGCAAATCTCGATGACGCGATAATGCAAGTTCAGCAGTTGCAACACCCGCTCGGCGTCCGCCGTCAAACTTTCGTGTTCTTCATATGATTTTTCCGCGGTCGTGATTTTCACCAGCTCGACTTTATCGAACTGATGAACGCGAATGATCCCGCGCGTTTCGCGCCCGGCCGATCCGGCTTCACGGCGAAAACATGGTGTATAAGCCACGAATTTTTTCGGAAGATCGACAATCGCCAAAATTTCTTCGCGATGGATATTTGTCACGGGCACTTCCGCCGTCGGAGCGAGAAACAGTTGGTTTTCCTCAAGCCCATACATGTCCGCTTCGAATTTGGGCAGTTGCGTCGTGCCGATCATGCAATCGCGCTTCACCATAAACGGCGGGCTGATTTCGCTGTAACCATGCTCGCGCGTGTGCAGATCGAGCATGAAATTGATCAGCGCCCGCTCCAGCCTCGCGCCCGCGCCGGTGAAACAAATGAAACCGCTGCCGCTTAACTTGGCGGCGCGTTTCAGATCAAAGAGTTTCAACTTTTCTCCCAGTGCAACATGATCGAGGACTTTGCCGCTTAGTTTCGGTTTCTCGCCCCAACTGCGCACGACCACGTTCGCGCTCGGATCTTTTCCCAACGGCACGCTCTCGTGGGGCAGGTTCGGAATTTGCAGGAGCAAATTTTGTTGCTGCTCGTCAAGTGCAGTCGTGGCCGCGTTAAGATCGACAATCTCTTCGCCAATCTTTCGGACCTGCGCCTCGAGATCCGTGCTTGATTCCTTTCGGGAACGCTTTGCGCCGATTTCTTTGCTCAGTTTGTTGCGCTCTGCGCTTAACTGCTGCAGCGAGGTTTCCGCTATTCGGCGACCCGCATCGACGCGAAGAACTTCCTCTATTCTCGCTTCGTCACTGCCGCCGCGGGTAGCGAGCAGATCACGCACAAAATCAGCGCGTTCACGGATTAAGCGAATGTCGAGCATGGCGCAGATTGTAGAGGGCGCTGTCCTCAGCGGCAAATGAACTGTAGCGGCGGTCTATGACCGTCGAATCTAAGAGATTGGATACTGAGACAGCGCCACTACAACTACACACGTGACATTCACGCTCCTGAGCAGATAATTCCCTGTGGAAAAGTTAAATCTTCTCGGCGTGGCGCTCGGCCTCGCCTGCCTTGCCGGAGTCAATCTATACCTGACCGTTTTCGCCACTGGCCTCGCCATCCATTTCCATTGGATTACGCTTACTCCCGCCTACCACTCGCTCGAAGTGTTGGGCAATCCCTGGATCATTACGATCGCAGGCATTCTTTATCTCCTCGAATTCTTCGCCGACAAAATTCCGTGGATCGATTCGGCTTGGGACGCGGTGCACACTGTGATCCGCCCGATCGGCGGCGCGTTGCTCGCCATCCAAGTCTTGGGGCATCCCAGTCCGGCGTTCACCGTGATCGTGGCGCTGCTCGCGGGAGGCACGAGCCTCATCACCCACACAGCGAAATCGGCCACGCGCCTTGCCACCAACACGTCGCCGGAACCGTTTTCCAATATCGCGCTCAGTTTAACCGAAGATATCGCCGTTTTTGGCGGACTGGCGCTCATCCACTACAATCCAGTGCTCGCCCTGTCGATCTTCGCGCTGGGGATCGCGGCCTTCTTCTACTTCGCGCCAAAAATCCTTCGCGCCATGAAAGCGAAGATTTGGCTGGCCTGGAAAAAATTGAATGAACCTGCCGATGTCGATATGCCCGTAAAATTGCCGCTTACCTTGCCGGCGCCGCTCGCGGCGGTTTTCGATCGCCAGAATATTCTTTCCGAAACAATTGCGTGGGCTGCGCCCTGTATCAGCGGCCGCGGCCGGCGCATTCCCGCGAATCTTTTCGGCGCGCTCGTCGCTACAAACGAAGAACCGAGAAAGATTTCGTTCGTCGCCCGCAAAAACGGACGCCCGTTTGCCCAAACAATCGAGCTTGATGGTTCGATGATCTCGCACGAGCCAAATTTTCTCTCAGAAAATCTCATCATTTTCCCGGCGGCCGGCAAAGGGCCGAAATATCTTTTTATTTTTCCGCGCGCATCTGCCCGAGCGGTCGAACACATTGTTGAAGATCTGCGCGAACGATTGAGCCGGCACGAATCCGCCGAAAAAATCTCTGCCGAACCAGAAGTGCCGGCCTGACGCTTTTTGTCATTCCGAGCTGAGTCGAGGAATCTCTTACTACTAACAATGAGAGATGTCTCGACTTCGCTCGACATGCCAAAGAGGTATGCCGAAATGCGCGCGGCCGGGCGCGTGCGCGAGCGCGCATTGTTCCTGCCGCTGCGAATCCCGAATGAGCTCGAACTGCAAGCGCGCTGGTTCGCGGGCGAATTCGGAAAGCAATTCGTCAGCACCTCCCGCGACAAGATCGACATCGTCCAATTCGGCACTTGGAACCGCGAAGCTGGCCCGGATTTCCGCGACGCCGCCATTCGCGTGGACGGCGGCGAACCGGTGGGCGGTTGCATTGAAATCGATGTCGTCGACCGGAACTGGGAGACGCACGGTCACGCCATCAATCCGCGGTTCGAGGAGACGGTTCTCCATGTTTTTGTCGAAAGGAGCGAACGCGAATTTTTCACGCGCACGAAATCGAATCGGAACGTGCCGCAAATTCGAATCGATCCGGCGACGTTGCCCGATGCCTTCAGCGAAAACATTCCGCTGGCGCGACCGGGTCGTTGTCAGGCGCCGCTGCGCGGCTTGCCAGAAGCGCGCGTGAACAGTGTCCTCGATTCCGCCGCGAAATTTCGGATGCAGCGCAAAGCCGCCCGCATCCGCGCTAAGATCGACAATCACGGCCCGGACGAAGCGCTCTTCCAGGAGATCGCAGCAGCGCTCGGCTACAAAGAAAACAAATTTCCATTCACGCTCATCGCGCAGCGGCTTCCGTTGAAGTTTTTGCGGGAGCATGCAACCGACATGGAAGCGTTGCTCTTCGGCGTCGTCGGTTTTCTGGAAGCGCCTGATCTGACTATCTACAAAAGATCGACAAGAGAGTATGTCCGGAATTTGTGGGACCGCTGGTGGCCGCACCGCGACGAAATGCAGCGT
>JALYUC010000121.1 GCA_030853965.1 Verrucomicrobiota bacterium
AACCAAAGGTAGCACCTAGTGGGTTCGCGACTTTTCTCCTCAAACTCAAATCGATCGAATTGGAAGGAAAACGGGAGGAAACTTCGGCCTCAGTTCTGGTACGCTGGCGCGGCAGTCCAAAATTCGGCGATGAGTTGCGGTTGTTTGGAATTGCCGAACCGATGGCCCCGCCCCGAAATCCCGGGGAATTTGACATGCTTTCGTATCTCGCGCGTTCTGATGTGCGCCGCATCCTCTTTGTCCGTTACGTCGAGAACGGAACATTGATTCGGCACGGTGGTGGCAACCCGATTTTGCGAGCGGCGCAAAAATCGCGCGCATGGATGCAGGCGACGCTTTGTCGCGGCTTAGAAGACGCACCCGACGTCCAAAGTTTTATCAGCGGAATCGTGCTTGGCCTTCGCCATCAAACTCCGGAAGACATTGAGGAACCGTTTCAGCAAACCGGCACGCTTCATCTTTTTGCCGTGGCTGGTTTGCACGTCGGGATTGTCGCGCGGCTTTTGTGGATGCTGGCTACGGTGAGCCAACTTTCGCGCAAGTGGTCGGCCGCGCTGATTATTCCGCTGCTTCTTTTCTATGCGGCGGTTACTGGTCTGCACGTTTCTAGTGTGCGCGCCGCAGTGATGAGTTCGATTTTGCTGGGCGGTTTATTCTTTGAACGAAAGGTGCTTGCTCTGAACAGCCTCGCCGCGGCTGCTTTCTTTCTCCTTAGCTGGGATACGAATGAATTGTTCTCGACGGGGTTTCAACTCTCCTTCGCGGTCGTTGGCACAATTATATTGCTGGCTGATCCTGTTTCGGCGTTACTTCGTCGCTGGACGGCGCCCGATCCTTTTCTGCCGCGCAGTTTAATGCGCAGGTCGCGTCGGATTTTTGACTCTTTCATGACGGCGGTGAGTCGCGGCGCTTCCGTCTCGCTGGCTGCCTGGATCGGGTCGTTGGTTTTGCTTCTGTGGTATTTTTATCTAATCACGCCGATCTCGTTGTTCGCAAACCTCGTTGTCGTACCGATCGCTTTCTTTGTCCTCGCGATCGCCTTGCTCTCCCTTGTCTGCGCACCGTTGTTGCCATGGTTTGCGCTGGTGTTTAATAATGCGAACTGGTTTTTAGCACGGCTGGTTTTGGCGATCGTCCATTTTTTTGCGCAGCTCCCAGGCGGACACTTTTACTTCGCACATCCACACTGGCCAGACGGTGCCGTCCTTAGATTGAATGTGCTCGACGTCGGTGGCGGTGCCGCAGTGCACGCAAGAGCGCAGGGCGGCGACTGGCTATTTGATTGCGGAAGCGAACGCGATTACGAACGCGTGCTTCGCCAATACCTACACTCTGCCGGAGTGAACCGGCTGCGCGGTTTGCTCCTTACGCACGGTGATTCGCAGCACATCGGTGGCGCGGCGCCGTTGCTCTCCGAAATGAAGCCCCCGGTCCTCGTGGACAATCCTTCGCCTGATCGATCAATTGTGCACCGGCGATTGCGCGCTCTGTTCAAACAGCTCGGCCGCACACCGCAACTTTTGAGCGCGGGTAATGAAATCCGATTGTCCGACGAGGTGCTAGCGAAAATTCTTTATCCACCGCCCGGATTCTCAGCAAGGACAGCGGATGAGCAATCCTTGGTTATTCAACTGATCACATCTTCGGCGCGCATTCTCCTAATGGCCGACAGTGGCGAACCGACGGAGCGGGCGCTGATGAATTCGCCCGCGGACTTGCGGAGCGACATTGTGGTGAAAGGTCAGAATCACTCCGCGCAATCGGGATCCGACGTTTTTCTTGATGTGGTCCATCCGCATTTGATCATCGCAACATCACGCGATTTTCCCGAATACGAACGCATAACCGATGAGTGGGCAGATCGCATCCGGGCCCGCGGCATCAAACTATTCCGGCAGGACGAAACCGGCGCGGTGAAATTGATCTTTCGCCGCGAAAACTGGGAGGCGCGCGCCTACATCACGGGTGAAGTTTTCCGAAGTTCGAGTCGATAGATCCGAGTTCCGTTAGTTTTGAACTTCTTCTCGAAAGTGGAGGGAGGAAAACTGTCGTCTCCATTTAGCTTCGTCGCCACAAAGACGGTCGATTGTTCAGCCAATTCGCGCGTTTGCTCAAAATAATCGGTTTGGTCCGTGGCGATGCGGAACGTACCGTTATCAACCAGTGCATTGCCGACTGCGCTCAAGAAATCCGGCGTCATGATGCGACGCCGTTGATGTCGCCGTTTTGGCCAGGGATCGGGAAATAAAAGATAAAATGATTCGACCGAGTCGGGAGGCAGCAAATATCGGACGGCGTAGGATGTTTCGAGTCGGAGCACCCGGACATTGCCGATCTTGGCCGCTTTGCGCGCAGCACTACGGACGCGACCTAGCAACCGTTCTACTCCAAGAAAATTCTTTTCCGGCATTCGCTGAGCCAACGCGCAGAGGAACGAGCCGTCGCCACAACCAAGATCGACATGCAGTGGGGCATCGCGCCCGAAGATCTTCGGTAAATCGAGAGACGCGACGTAGGAG
>JALYUC010000140.1 GCA_030853965.1 Verrucomicrobiota bacterium
CGGCCAGCGTCTTTTCCGTTTTTTCCAAAGCGCGCCGCTCGGGAGCGACATCGACTCCGCGCAGCGTCTCGTTCGGCGGAAGGAACTGAACTTCTCCAGGCGGTTCCGACGGCTGCGGGTGATCGACGCCAAGATCGACAACTACTTTCCAGGAATTGTCCTGCTGCTTCTTCCAGATCGAGACAAAGTCGCCGAACGCGACCGGGTTTTCGTCTGTCGCGGATTTTTTCATCTCCCACGGGCCGGTCGTGAAACCGAGATCCCCGGCATTAGAGATGGTCGCGAAGATTGGCTGCCAGATCAGCTGGCGGCCCTTATCGTCGTAGTTCGCATAGAATTTTTTTCCATTGGTGGGCGCGGGAGTAAAGACAATCGAGTCATTGGCGAAAAATTGAAGAAAAGATTCACGGATGCCGCGTTCAACAGACGTCTTGGCAAAGGCTTTCTCGGCTTCAACAACCGAGCGCAAGGCCGGTATCGAAGCGGCCTCTTCCCCGCGCAACGAGATGGCAAGTAGGAGGAAAATTCCCCAGAAAAGTTTCATCGAATTAAACAAAATCGGGATTTGGCGGCGTCTGCAATATAAAAGACCGTGAAGAGGTCATGGACAATGTCGCTACCCATGAAAATTGGAAAATCTGCTTTTCGGAGCTCGCTCCCGGCCTCGTGCTTTTTGCGCGGCAATGGGTGCATTCGCAAGCTGATGCCGAGGATGTCGTCCAGGAGGCATTTGTTCGGTTTTGGCGACGCGACCATAACATCGACAATCGTCCCTTACTTTACGCAACAGTTCGTTCGGTTGCGCTCGATCTCATCCGCCGCGATGGCCGCCGGGCGCGGCGCGAGAGCGAAGCATTTTCTGACGCTGAACAATCGATCGGGCCACAGTTTGAAGCTGGGGACGACTCGCAACGCGCCCTCGCCGCGTCCGTCAATTGTTTGCCCCACGATCAACGCGAGGTACTGGTCATGAAGATTTGGAACGAACTCACATTCGCCGAGATCGCGGAAGCGCTTGGTATTTCGCAAAACACCGCCGCCTCGCGCTATCGCTATGCTCTCGCCGCGTTGAAGAAGGATTTTCTGCCGCAATGACCGATTTCTCCGAACTCGAAAACCAGCTGAAAGGGTTGCGACCGGCGCCAGCGTCGGAGGGACTGTTCGCGCGTGTCGAGAAGTCGTTTGTCGATCTCGCCCACGAACCTGATTCGTCCGGCAAAATTCTTCGGCCCGATCGTTTCCGGTTTAAATGGCTGGCGATTGGCGCAGGCCTGGCCGCGGCTGCAGTGATTCTGATTTTCGCGCGCGTTGACTTTCGAACGCCATCGCAAACACAAAACGTCGCGAAGGTTTCGCCTGCGCCTGCTGTTAGATCGACAAATGCGGCGGCGCAGTTTATTCCAGCCGGCGCGACGCAAATTGTCTACCACACGCGCGATGAAGGATTGCTCTTTCCGCGTGGCGCCGCGGAGCCGGTGCGCCGATTGCGTTCGCGCACGCGCGAGACCTTGCAGTGGCAGAATCCCGCCACCGGCGCGTCGCTGCGCGTTTCCTATCCGAGCGAACAGGTGGAATTGATCCCCGTTTCCGGTCAATGATTTCAACAACTACCAGTTCAGCCTTAACCAAACCTAAACCATGAAAACAAAATCTATCGCAATCAGCGCGCTTCTCGCCTTCCTGCCCTTGGCGGGATTCACGCAGACTCCGCCAAACCCACCAAATCCTCCGGCTGCGCCTGTGCCGCCCGTGCCGCCGGATCGACCCGAGAAAATGCCGAAGGTACCCGTGACTTTTCTTGGCGTGGAGACATCGCCCGTTCCAAGTGTGGTCTGCGATCAACTTGGAATCGCGAAAGGGTTCGGTCTGGTGGTCGATTATGTAGTGCCTGATGGCCCGGCCGCGGCTGCGGGCGTTCAGCAAAACGACATCCTGAAAATGTTGAACGACCAGATCTTGCTGGAGCCCGGTCAACTTGCCAAACTGGTGCGCAATTATTCGGAAGGAACCACCGTCACGTTGACGGTCTTGCGCAAAGGGCAGGAACAAAAGATCTCGGTCAAGCTGACGAAGAAAGAAGTGCCGAAGCGCCACGCGTTCGGGACGCGTCACGACATGGACTTCAATTTCGATTTCGATCCCGGCAACTTTGATCTGGGCAACCTGAAGGAACGGCTTCAGGACCTGAAGGAAAACTTGAAAGATCAATTTGGCGACCGCGGCGACATGGTCCACGACGCCGTGATGATGGCACAGGCCCAAGCGCAGCGTATCCGCGATGAAGCGCAACGCGCGCGCGACCGAGCACAGCGTGTTCGCGATGAAGCGCAGCGCGTGCGCGATCGAGAGCAGAGTGCACGGAACCAGGCGCGAGGCGGTCCCGGGCAAATCCAGGTTTCGCGAACGGGCGACAATGGATTCATGACCACGAAGATCGACATCGGCAAAGCACAGATCGTCTTTTCCGATGATAAAGGTGAAATGCGGGTGGAAAGCCTCGATGGAAAGAAACTCCTGACAGCAAAAGATCCTCAAGGCCGGCTGTTGTTTAGCGGGCCGGTGGAAACAAAGGAGGACCGCGACAAGATTCCCGCGGAAGTGCGGGTGCGATTCGAGAAATTGGAACAGAGAGATTTGCCCTCAGTCGTTACGATGGACGAGAACGAAGATGAGGACGACGATTCCGGCGACGTGGACGAAGGCGATGAAGACGACGCGCCCTCGGTCGAACAAGTCTCCGTCTGCCCGCAGTCGTTGCCCCACAGTTTTTGGACGTATCGTACCGTCCTAATTTGAGGCGAAAACTCCGTCGGGCTTCTTAACCTGGCCTGGCTAGCCGCCCGGCGGAGTTTTACTTGTCGATCTTGCTTAAGCGCGATCGTTGCCAAAATGCAGGCGCGGGTTGGAGGCGAGGTAATCGATTACTTCGCCGACAAACGGTTTTGCGAAATCTTTGAGCTTTTGCTCGCCTACGCCGGAGATCTCGGCGAACTGGGCGGATGAAGTTGGATATATTCGTGCCATTTCGCGCAGTGAAACATCTGAGAAGATGATGTAAGCCGGCACATCGCGTTCGTCGGCGAGCTTGCGCCGCACACTGCGCAGCCGCTCGAAAAGCGCTTCGTCGCATTCGATGTCCCCGGTTCGTCGCGCTTTCTTCTTCTTTTCCGGGACCTCCATCGGCTTTGTCAATGTGATCAGGCTGCGGTGCTTTAAGGCCTCCAAACCAGCCGCCGTCAGTTGCAGAGTGGCAAATTTGCCAGCGGCGAGTTGGATAAAGCCGAGACGCAGGAGTTCACGTCCGATCGATTGCCAGGTTTTGCGGCTCAACTCGGAGCCGACGCCGTATGTCGAAAGTTTGTCGTGATTACGCTGGCGAATTGCTTCCGTATCGCCACCAGTTAGAACATCGACAATGTGATTCAGCCCGAAAGCGAAACCACTCTTTTGACGGATTCGGTAAATACACGAGAGAAATTTCTGAGCCGCGACCGTGCCATCGAATGTCTCGCGGGGAGTGAGACAGTTATCGCACGCATCGCATGAAGCAACGTTCCACTCTTCACCGAAGTAACGGAGCAAGGTGGCGCGTCGGCAATCGCGAGATTCCGCATACTGAACCATCTGCCGCAATTGCTCTCGCGCGACGAGCTGCTCGCGATCGTTTTTCTCCTCGATAAATCGCATTTGCTTTGCCACGTCTCCCGCGCTGAAGAGCAGCAGGCAATCGCTCGGCAATCCGTCACGTCCCGCGCGCCCGGTTTCTTGATAATAACCTTCAATGTTTTTCGGCAAATCATGGTGCACGACGTAACGCACGTTTGGCTTATTGATTCCCATGCCGAAGGCAATCGTCGCGGTAATCACGCGAACCTCGTCGCGCAAAAACAAATCTTGATTTCGTGCGCGCTCCTCCGCTGTGAGTCCGGCGTGATAGGGCTTCGCGGCAACGCCGTCCGTGCTGAGATTGGCGGCCAATCGATCCGCCGTTTTCCTGCTGGCGCAATAGACAACGCCGCTCTCGCGCTCTCGCTTTCGGATGAACTCGAGCAGCTGGGTGGAGGGCGCCGATTTAGCGAGTACGCGATACGTCAGGTTCGGCCGATTGAAGCTGGCCACGTAGCAACCCGGTGCGCGCAACTTCAAATGTTTTACCACGTCTTCGCGTACCCGCTCGGTCGCCGTCGCGGTGAGCGCCATCATCGGCACGTCGGGAAAATGCGCGCGAAGATCGGCGAGCTGGCGATATTCCGGACGGAAATCGTGACCCCATTCGCTGATGCAATGTGCCTCATCGATTGCAATCAGCGTGACGTGCCAGCGCTTAAGGTTCTCCAGGAAGTGCTCGAGCATCAATCGCTCCGGCGCGACATAAAGGAGTCGAAACTCGCCGTTATGGAGACGTCGAAGACGGGAGCGAGCTTCATTCGACTCGAGCGCGGAGTTTAGGAACGTTGCAGCGATTCCGCTCGTTTGCAGCGCATCGACTTGATCCTTCATCAGGGAAATGAGTGGCGACACGACCACAGTCAGACCTGGGCGAATCAGCGCGGGGAGCTGAAAACAAAGTGACTTGCCGCCACCGGTGGGCAGCAGGGCAACCACGTCGCGGCCGGCCAGCGCATCGCGGACGATTTGTTCCTGGAGCGGCCGAAAAGTCTCATGGCCAAAATATCGCTTCAGCGTCGCGTGCAATTCCATCGATTCCATGTGAACGGCAGATTTTCTACAAATGAGATTTCCTTGTCGATCTTGCACACGCCCAACTATAAGTTGGCGCGATGGCGGAGGATGAACGGCAAATTCCACAAGATCCGACGCCAATCGTCGGTGCTGCTACGGACATCGCGCGACTGGGTCAATCGCTGCCGAAACCACCGCACGAGCGTACCGCCGACGAAGAACAGGGCGTAATTGATTGGGAAGGGCTCGCCGGCAGTCCGCGGTTTCGTGAGCTTCTCAGGGCCAAACGGCGCTTCATCATTCCGGCCATGATCTTTTTCATCATCTATTATTTCGCGTTGCCGGTGCTCGTTGGTTACGCGCGGGAATGGATGGAGACACCAGCGATCGGGGCGGTGAATTACGCGTATCTCTTCGCGCTCTCGCAATTTTTCATGGCGTGGACCATTGCGGCGCTTTATGTCCGCGCCGCTAATCGATTCGATAGGATGTCACGCGACGTGATCGAAAAGTCGCAAGATCGGCAATGAACATCCGTTTCCTTCTCCTAATCGAAATAGAAAAGAATTGAGCACAAGCGCGATTGCGAAGAGCTGATATGACGCCGGCATTGTCGATGTTTTTGCTGTTCGTGGCGATCACGCTCGGGATTACTTATTGGGCGGCGCGAAGATCGCGCAGCGCGGCGGCATTCTTCACCGCGAGCCGGCGGATCACCGCCTGGCAGAACGGCGTAGCGGTGGCGGGCGATTACATGAGTGCGGCATCGTTTCTTGGCATTGCCGGATTGATCGCGTTTTTCGGATACGACGGCTTCATGTTTTCGGTGGGCTGGCTTGTCGCGTATTTAACAGTCTTACTCGTGGTCGCCGAGCCGTTGCGCAACGCCGGGAAATACACAATGGCAGATGTGCTGGCCTACCGATTGAATCCGAGGCCGGTGCGCGCGATGGCGTCGCTGAGCACAATCACGGTAAGCACATTTTACATGATTGCGCAGATGGTTGGGGCAGGGGCGCTGGTCACGCTTCTGCTCGGCAGCTCGCACGTAAGTTATCAGGTGGCGGTGATCGGAGTCGGCGTGCTCATGATCATCTATGTAGTGTTTGGCGGCATGCTCGCCACCACGTGGGTGCAAATCATTAAAGCGATCCTGCTGATGGCGGGAACAATTCTGCTCAGCCTGATGGTGCTCGCGCATTTCGGTTGGAAGATCGACAATTTCTTTTCCGCGGTAACGCACGTGAGCTATCACGATAAAGGCGCGCTGGTGACGAAAA
>JALYUC010000172.1 GCA_030853965.1 Verrucomicrobiota bacterium
CCGTGATCGTGCCGACATACAACAGCCGCGTGACTTTGCGGTGCGCGCTGGAAAGTTTGCTCGCGCAAGAGTTCTCCGATTTCGAAGCCTGGATCGTCGGCGACAGTTGCACGGACGGAAGCGAAGAAGAGATCGTGAAGCTCGCAGATGCGCGGTTGCATTGGATCAATCTTGCGCAAAACACCGGTAGCCAATGGCGGCCGAACAACGAAGGCTTGCTACGCGCGCGGGGCCGCTACGTGGCGTATCTCGGTCACGACGATTTGTGGTTGCCGTGGCATTTGTCTGCGCTCATCACGCACGCGGAAAACCGCGGCGCGGATTTGGTTCATGATCTTTTGGTCAACCTTGCGCCGGAAGGGATTCTCGATGTCGCCGGCCCGCCGGCGCATGGGGTGGGTTACGAACGGCACGGATTTCCGCCGTCGTCCTGGCTGCATCGGCGCGAATTGATCGACAAGGTCGGTCTTTGGCGAGATCCAATGCAATTGACTTGGAACACTGATTACGATTTTACGCGCCGGGTTTATATCGCGGGGTTGCGCATTGAATTCGTGCCTTCACTCGGCGCCGTAAAATTCCCTGCGGCCCACTGGCGCAACTACCGCGCAACCGGCCAGCGGCCGCAGCCATCGCATTTGGAAGCGATGCTGAGAAATCCCGTAGCGTTCGCTGAGAAAATTCTGGTCGATAGCGCAGTCTCGTTTTCGCGACGAACCGACCAGGGAGCGAAGGAGCCGCTTCCACTCGCGCTTCGCGATGCAGTGCACGCATGCGCCCGCGCGTTCAAAGTTTTCATCCGCGCCGCGCTCGATCTTTACGGCCGCGAACGCTGGCCATTGCGCCCGTTGCTGCGCAAACGAATGCAACGCATCCTCGGGCGGAGCCGTGTTGCGCGCGGTCTTTCAACCAAGGTCTGACGCGCTGATGATTTATCCGCCCCGAATTTGCTCGAATCGGTAGGGAATCTTGTCGGTATCAACCGGCAATCGGTATTTGTCCGGATGCATGTGGTCGTAGGGTACAGTCGGAAAATTTACGACCACGACATCTTTGCTGCCGATGTTTTGATTGGCGTGCCATACGCCGGCCGGAATGTTGACCAGTTGCCGGCGATATTCCGAAAGAACAATTTTCGCAACAAGACCGCGCGTTGGCGAATCGCTCCGGTCGTCAAAAAGTACGAGCAGGAGTTCACCCGAGAGAATGCAGTAACGATCGTCATGCAATTTATGCATGCCCCAGCCTTTGATCATTCCCGGACGCAGAGAAAAGTTGTAGGCGAAGACGAGCGGATCGGCATGCCATTGCCAGCGCGGGTCGAACATCTCGCAAACGGTACCGCGCTCATCCACCTGGGTAATCAGGTCGCGGGTGATAACGCCGGCGGGCAGGGAAGTGATCCGACTGCCCTCCGGTGAGACAGTGGCTTGGTCGCGAGCGCCTGAGAGGATGGCAGTTTGCGGTTTAATCATTCGAACGTTCGCGCCAAAGCGCGGGCGGTAATCATACTTCCGTCGTCCGTTTTCGCACAACAATGAATCTCGAGCGCCATGTGCAGCTTGATTGCCAGAGCTAGCGCTCCCTTACACCCGGCGTCCAATCGCGGCGCAGATCAAACATCATTTTGATGTATTGAAGAGTCCCGCGTAATACTGCATGATTCGCTTTTCGCGTGAATACTTGGACAAAGAAGAAATTCATTTTGGGATTGGTAATTGCAGTGTTTCCCGTCGTGGCAAATGGCGGGAAAGACGACCCAATAGGTGATTTCTTCAAGAGGCTTGGTCAGTCGATTGCTAATGCCGGCCGAACCCAGCCGGCTCGCCGGCCGGCGCAAAAGAGCACCACCAAACGAAAGAGCGCCAAAGATTCGAATGCTCTGCAGGACCAGAGCCAACTAACACCTGCGCAAAGCGAAGCCACTGTGCAAAGCGACGCCAATTCGCCCACTCCCGCGCCCGTTCTACCATCCGTGCGGCGTGCCCTGGCGGCTCCAGCAGCGAAAGGCCAAAAACGTGATGTTCCTTACGGAATTCCAGTTCCGGGCAAGCAAGGTTTCGTGACGAGTCCGTTTGCGCCAGATGGAGGACTTGTTGATGTCCGCGGCTTTCCGCCCGGAACAGAAGTGAAAGACCCTTACACCGGGAAGATTTTCCTGACGCCCTGATGTTATGGCTCAAAAAATTACGACTTGGGCGCCTCAATAAGAGTTAAAGTGGCGGCATCAAAGAAGCGTACTCGTTCGCGGCCTGTCTTCCACTGTTGAATCATGAGACGGCTGCCGTCCGGCGAAAGCGATGTGCGCACGAGGTAATCCAGGATCCTGATCGAATGAGTAATTTTTAGATCAGGAAGACTGAGCTTCATAATATAACTGTCGTGGTATTCCTGAAGGAGAAAAGCGGTGTTGTCGACCACCACGTAACAGGCGGAGGAGTCTGGAGCGATGATAACCTTTACCACCGCAGCCGGGGAGGAATAGTGATTGGCGAGCTTGCCAGTCTCGGCGTCGAGAAGGCGGATCGCGCGATCGCCGCCCCACGAAATAATCCATTTCCCATCGATTGAGACCTCGACGGATGGTGCATCCACATCGTCATGGGGCCGGATGATATAGGCGTTATGCATGGAAGGCAGATCGCGCACGCTCGCCTCACCACGCCCCGGCGTAATCAGAATGCGATTCGTGCCGGGCAGAAAACGCCCTACCAATCCGTTTACGGCAACGATTGGTTCGCCTACCGGTCTGCTCGACCCCGCATCCCAGACTTGAAGTCGCCCCTTGGGGCCATTCTCGCCGGGGCGATCAAATGTAACCACCCATTTCGCATCGTCGCTGGCGGTGAAACCGAATTCGTACGCTGCGTCCGCAGGCGGGTGTCGCATGCGTTTACCGACAGGCTTCCAACTTTTCGCGTCGTACTGCGTGACGGCCCCTGCGCGATCCATGATAAAACAGTTCGCCCCGCCTGCGGTGAAGATGGCAGCCGCGCTCGAATCAGTCGTGTCCTCATCCGAATTGGATGGAATTGGAATCGTAGTGATCGGCGCCCCGTTTTTTACATTGAAAACAAGAGCCTCCTTTTTTTCAAAAAGAATCACGACCTCGCCATCAGGCGAGAAGACCGCTTGCGGCTGCCAATGATCATGAAGTTGCACATCAAAAATTGGTGAAACCGCAGTACCCGAACTGGCATCGAAAACGCGTGCGGCTTGCTTAAATCCCACTAAAACCATCCTGGCGTCGGGACTCATCACGTAAGACTCTGAAGGTGTCTTTAACCCAAGGTCTCCCGCGATCGCAGTTCCTTCCGCTACGTCCCAAAGTCCCACTTCTCCTCCGCGCATGCGGACAATCACTCGCGACCCGTCGTGGTTTAAATTTGCCTGCCAGACACCGCGCAGATCGCCGAGTCGCTGAACGCCAATGTCCACTTCTGAGCGCG
>JALYUC010000183.1 GCA_030853965.1 Verrucomicrobiota bacterium
GACCTGGGGCGAGAAACCAGGTGGCGATCAAGACGGCGACCAGTGCTCCGATGGCCGCGAAAGCGAGCGCTCGCTTGTCGATCTGCTTGAGGAATGCTTCGAACATCAAGATCACCATGCCAAGAACGAGCACGGCAATCTCAAGGTTGGGCGGGGCAATCATCGCGACTGAGTTACGTTGAAATAAGAACGAAACGACGGCGAAAGAATCCGAACAAAGGATTGCGGATAAAATCCGAACCAAAGGAGCGCGGCGATCAGCAGCGCCACTGGGACGCGCAGGCCGGCGCGAAGATCGACAATGTTGTTCCAACGATCTGCCATTGTGCCCATGAACGCCTTGCGATAGGCGCGCAACATGTAAACCGCCGAGATCACCACGCCCCAGAGTGCGAGCACGGTGGCGATTTGGAACATATGAAAGCGCTCCATTTCCCAGCCGTTTCGGAATGCGCCGAAAAACACCATGAC
Source organism: Verrucomicrobiota bacterium (assembly GCA_030853965.1). Taxonomy (GTDB): domain Bacteria; phylum Verrucomicrobiota; class Verrucomicrobiia; order Chthoniobacterales; family UBA10450; genus JALYUC01. The sequence goes on from JALYUC010000183.1 coordinate 472, forward strand.
CTCCGCGGCGAAATTGGCGAAGCCGGGCAGACCAATTGCCGCAAAAGCGCCGAAACCGAAAGCCAGTCCGGCAAACGGCATCACTTTCGCGATGCCGCCTAGCTCTTCGAGCACGAGAGTGCCGGTCTGTTTTCGAAGTTCGCCAGCGATGGCAAAGAGCAGCGCGATGGAAAGGCCGTGGGCAAACATCAAAAGAGCGGCGCCGGTTGTGCCGAGAAGGTTTGCGCTGGCGATTCCCAGAAAAATGTAGCCCATGTGCATGACGCTCGAATAACCGAGCATCCAATCGAGTCGCTTCTGCGCGATGGTGACAAGCCCGATGTAGATGATGTTTCCAAGCAAGAGAATGACAAGCAGGTTGGCCCAATAGCTCGCACCGGCTGGAAGCATCGGAATAGCCACACGCAACAAACCATACAGTCCGAATTTTTTTAGCACACCCGCGTGCAACATTGCGGCCGGCGCCGGTGCCGCGGCATAAGCTTCCGGCGCCCAGGTGTGAAACGGAAAGAGCGAAATGAGAACGCCGAAACCCACCAGCAGCAACAAGTAGATATTGCGTTGCGCTTCGGGCGGGATCTGACTGGCCGCTGCTTTCAATGCGCGAATGTCGAACGTGCGCGAGTCGACCGGAACGCTCTGATAAAGCAAAATCAATCCGATCAGTAGAACGAAACTTCCGACGGCGAGATAGATCGTAATCTTCCACGCGGCGGCATAACGATTGCCGCTTCCCCAAATTCCGATAAGCAGAAACGTTGGAATGAGTGCGAGCTCGTGAAATGCGTAGAAAAAAAACAGATCGAGCGACGCAAACGCGCCGATGGCGCCGCCGGATATGAAAAGGAGGCACGCGTAAAACGCGTGCTCGTGATTGTCGATCTTGTCGGTAAACCAAACCGCCGCCAGGGTAACGATCGCGGCCAGCAACACCATGATCAGACTCAAACCGTCCAGTCCGATCGTGAAACTGAGATGCCACTCGGGCGAAATCGGAAACGCGCTGACAAATTGAAAACCGTATCTCGACGTTTCAAACAGAAGAAAGGCCAGGAACGATAGAACAAGTGTGACGATCGACGCGTAGAGAGCGGTTTTGCGCGCGGGCGCGCCGGCGATGATCAAAAGCGCGGCGACGATCGGCGTGAAGACGAGAAGCGGAAGCATCAGTGGAAAACGGCGAAGTAAATGAGAGCGACCGTTCCGAGCCCAAAGAAAAAAGCGTAGGCCTGCAAGTTGCCGATTTGAACCAGGCGCAAAAGCGCACCAAATCCCCACGTTCCACCGCTCGCGCCCCCAACTGCGCCGGCATCGATGATCCAGCGATCGAAAAATGCGGAGATACTCGCAAGCAATTCCTGGGTTGATCGAATGAGCCACTCGTAAAGCTCGTCGAAATAAAATTTGTGACGGATAAGATCGACATCGAAGCGCTCGGCTGTCTGTTTTCGATAAAATAGAATGGCGAGACCGCTGCCAAGGATTAGAGCAACAATCGCCAGCACGGGAACAAGCATGACTAATTCTTTTTCGTGCGGGATCGGGAGAAATCGATCGGCGAAAAATCCGAATCCGCCCAGAAGTGCAAGTGGAGCAAGGATAATCAACGGCCCGGTCATGACCAACGGCGCTTCATCACTGTCGCGGGCCGTTTCCGTGCGTGGTTTGCTCAAGAAGACTACCACCATCATGCGCGTGACATAAAAGGCGGTCAGAAATGCCGTGAACAAACCGACGGCGAAGATCGACATGTTGCGTTCGTAAGCCAGGGCGAGAATTGCGTCCTTACTGAAAAATCCGCTAAACGGCGGACATCCAATGAGGGCAAGCGCGCCGACGGAAAACGTCAGAAAAGTGATGGGAAGATTTTTGGCGAGACCGCCCATCTTCCAAATGTTTTGCTCGTGATGCAGCATCACGATGATGGCTCCCGCGCCGAGGAAGAGCAGCGCTTTGAAAAACGCATGGGTAAAAAGATGGAACATGGCCGCTTCGTTGGAAGCGAGCCCCACTGCCATCACCATGTAGCCGAGTTGCGACAGCGTGGAGTAAGCGAGAATACGTTTGATGTCGTCTTGTTGCGTCGCGATCAATGCGGACATGACCGCGGTGATTGTTCCTATCCAGGCAATCACCAAGAGCGCGGTTGGCGATGCTTGGATTATGAACGCGACACGCACGAGCATGTAAACACCAGCGGCGACCATGGTGGCCGCGTGGATCAACGCCGAGACCGGTGTCGGTCCTTCCATCGCGTCGGGCAACCAGACATGGAGTGGAAACTGAGCCGACTTTCCAACGGCCCCGCAAAAGATCAAAAGGGCAGTGACCGTGAGATAGCCGGGATTGCTCGTTATCCTGGATAACTGCGGAACGATGTCGTCGAACACGATCGATCCAGTCGCGACCCAAATCATCAAGATGCCGAGCATGAATCCGAAATCGCCGAGGCGATTTGTCAGAAACGCTTTTTTGGCCGCGTCTGCTGCCGCGTCGCGCTCATACCAATGCCCGATCAGCACGTAGGAGGTAAAGCCGACCAGCTCCCAAAAGATAAACAACATCACGAAATTGTTCGCGAGCACGATGCCGAACATGGCGAACATGAAGAGCGAAAG
>JALYUC010000225.1 GCA_030853965.1 Verrucomicrobiota bacterium
TCATTAACTGGACCGCTGTGAATTCCCATGCGGACTCGAAGCTCGGGATGTTTCTTGAGCTCTTTGCTAATTTCCAATGCGCATAGAACCGGCGCTTCCGAGCTGTTCCGAAAAACTAGCGCGCCACCGTCGCCAGTCGGCAACCGCAACAGTTTGCCTTCCGCTTCTGCGAGACGGACCTGCTCGGTCGCGCGCACGATCGCTTTTAGTTTTTGAATCTGATCGCTCTGCTCATTGATCAACAATTTCGAGTAACCGACGATGTCGATGAACAAGACATGCCCAATCTCGAATTTCACGTCGGAGGAATGCTCGGATGGCATAAGATTCGTTCTATCCGGGATGTTGGCCTTTAACGAGTTGATTTCGATCCAAGCCGTTCGCTTTCACCCGAGCGCGACTGACTTCAGTGGAATTGGACGGGGAGAGCCCCCGATTGGATCGGGCCTATTGTTTGCCCTTCGTTCGCGCAGGTCGAGGCGAAAGGCGTGGCTCGGCGCTAGCTTTTCTTTGATTTGAGCGCGGAGCGCACTTTCAGTCGCAGCGCATTCAATCGAATGAAACCGGTGGCGTCGCTCTGGTCGTATGTTCGCCACGGCGAATCCGTCCCCTGGCGGATCGATTCATCGGACTCCATCGTGGCAATTTGCGAATCATATAAACTCTTCGGACTCTTGCGACCGGCGACGATGATGTTGCCTTTGTAAAGTTTTAGCCTAACGACGCCGGTTATGTCACGCTGCGTTTCGGTAACGAGTGCCTGCAGCGCTTCGCGCTCCGGGGAGAACCAAAAGCCGTTGTAAACGAGAGAAGAGTATTTCGGAATCAAGCTGTCGCGCAAATGCATGACTTCGCGATCCATCGTCAGCGTCTCCATTTGCCGGTGCGCGAAATGAAGAATCGCCCCGCCCGGTGTTTCGTAAACGCCGCGGCCTTTCATTCCGACAAAACGATTTTCGACGATGTCGGTGCGACCGATGCCATGTTTGCCGCCAAGTTTGTTGAGCGTTTGCATGACGCCGAGCGGCGAAAGTTTTTTTCCGTTCACTTCCACGCAATTGCCGGATTCAAACGCAAGATCGACATGTTCTGGTTCGTTAGGTGCATCTTCCGGCGCGACGCTGAGTTTGTACATGTCGCGCATCTCTTTCGAACTTGCGTCGAACCACGGATCTTCCAGCACTCCGCTCTCGTAACTGATGTGGAGAAGATTCCGGTCGGTCGAGTACGGCTTTTCTGCCGTTGCCTCGACCGGGATATCGTTCGCGGCGGCGAATGTAATCATTTCCGCACGTCCTGGGAATTTTTTGCGAAAATCCTCCTGGCGCCAGGGCGCGATCACACGCAACTCCGGCGCAAGCGCGGCGACCGCAAGCTCGAACCGAACCTGATCGTTCCCCTTTCCAGTCGCGCCATGCGCAATCGCGTCCGCTTCCTCGGTGCGCGCGATTTCCACCATTCGTTTTGCGATGAGCGGACGGGCGATGCTTGTCCCGAGAAAATATTGACCTTCGTAAATCGCGCCCGCCTGAATCATCGGGAAAATGAAATCGCGTGCGAATTCTTCCTGGAGATTGTCGATAAAACACTTGGCCGCGCCGCTGCGCATAGCTTTCTCATGAAGTCCTTCCAGCTCTTCCTCCTGACCGATGTCGGCACAAAAGGCGATAACCTCCGCGCGATTATTTTCTTTGAGCCAGCGAAGGATGATCGATGTGTCTAGCCCGCCGGAATACGCGAGGACAATTTTCATCTAACTATAGCGACGGTGTCTCACCGTCGGGACTTTCGCCAATAAAATCGGCGGTTAGCCTCTTGCGCCAAGGTTACGGCGCGCCGAGGAGATCGCCGCTACAAGATCGACATCTAATCGCCGAAAGAGATTTCGACGTCGCGCGCGGTTTGGACCATTTCGCCATTGGGCGGGACCAAGCGCAAACGGTTGACGGCTTCGGCGATTGGAACGTGGCGTGCCTGATAATTTTGATAGCTAACCATCGATCCGAAATGTCCTTCGTTGGCCAATTGCACGGCTTTGACCCCGAAGCGCGTGCCGAGAATGCGATCGAGTGTGGTGGGCGCGCCACCGCGCTGTAGATGTCCTAGCACGCACGAACGGGTTTCTTTGCCGGTGCGCCTGGCGATCTCGCGCGCAACCAGATCACCGATTCCACCCAAACGAAATTCACCACCTTCCATGTCGCGCTTTACCTGCTGACCATCTTTCGGGCGCGCACCTTCTGCGACGACGACGAGCGAACTGAGATTGCCGGCCGCGTCGCGTTGCTTGATCGCGGCCGCAATCTTGTCGTAATCGAACGGGATTTCAGGGATCAGAATAATATCGGCGCCGCCCGCGATGCCGCCGTGCAACGCGATCCATCCGGCGTGCCGCCCCATTACTTCCACTACCATCACGCGCTTGTGACTCGTGGCCGTGGTGTGCAACCGGTCGAGAGCATCCATCACGGTTGCGACCGCCGAGTCGAATCCGAATGTCATGGCTGTCGCTTCAAGATCGTTGTCGATCGTTTTTGGCACGCCAATGCAATTGATGCCGGCCTCCTGCAATTGGAGCGCAGTCACCATCGAGCCGTCGCCCCCGACGATGATGAGCGCTTTGACGTTAAGTTCATGGAGTACTTTCTTCGCGCCTTCGATCACTTCTGAAGCGACGACGGTGCGATCGCCTGCGCCTACCTTGGCGATGAAATGTCCGCGATTGGTTGTTCCGATCATAGTGCCGCCCAATGCCATAATCCCGTCGGTACTCTTGCGATCGAGAATGACGTGGTCGCCGGGCGGAAGTAGTCCTTCAAATCCATCACGAAAGCCGACAATTTCCCAACCAAGTTTTTCCGCGGCCAGGACGACGCCGCGGAGAACGGCATTGAGACCCGGACAATCACCACCGCTTGTCAAAACACCGATGCGGGATTTCATCGCGTGCGCGGCCGCGGTCAAAGCACTTTTTGTGGATCGACAAGTCGGCCGGCTGCCACCCATTGATCATGCAGCTGCCAGCCGCGAGCGATCATTCCGAGGCCTTCGCTAAACCGATTGGTGCTGGCGAGCAGAACAACGATCAGGTGCCGCGGATACACCGTCGTGTACTGGCCTTCATTTATAACTTCCGATTCCCGACGAACTGATAAGATGAGGCAGTCGCCGGCGCGCGCGGTCCGGCCAGTTTTAACACCATCGACGCCGTGCGTGCCGACAAGCTCGTTGGTATTGCGCAAGAGATAATTGCGCTTGCGGCCGCCGCTTTGAAAAGAGATTTGACGTTCCTTTTGTGAGACATAAAAACGGAAGGCCGCTTTGTTCATCGCATACCTTGTGACCCGCGCCATATCTTCGGCAGTTGAAAAGGGCATTGGCTTAACGTTGTTATCAACTCCATGCGGATTGACGAAACGGGTTTTCTCCATCTTGAGCTGCTTGGCGAGCGCGTTCATTTGACTGACAAACGCATCCATCGGCGAGGTTTTCGAACCCGCCGCTGGCGGCACGATCGACTGGATTGTCGAGCCAACATGGGCTGCCAGGGTGAAGGCAGCGATGTTGTCTGACTGCACCAGCGCCGCGTAAAGCAAGTCGCGCAGCGAGATTACGTCGCCCGGTTGAAATCCGATGTTGTTTTCGACGGCACCAACGAATGCCGCCGGCGGAATACTTACGACCTGATTGAGATTTCCGCCGCGATGTTCCGCCCAATCGAGCACTACCATCGCGGTGGCGACCTTAGTCAGACTGCCAACCTGGCGCTTTTGTTTCGACTCGCGTTCTTCGAGGACGTGTCCGGTCCGAGAATCGACAATGATATAAGCTTGCGCTGCACCAGCTGAGCGAATCGTGCCCGCCAGCATCGCAAGCGCAAAAAAAACGATGAAAAATCGGTTCAAAAACATCCCGGCGGCGTGGAACCGCAGCACCTTAATCAGCGCGATTTGATTGGCAACACCAATCAGTCCCGATTCATTTTGCGCGGCAGCGATCGGAAATTACTGCAACACGGGTGACGAGCGAGCAGCATAACGATAAGGATTCGTGCTCAGTGTTATGTAGATACGCTCCGCAGCGTTGCGCAAATCGAAGTGAGCCGCCTTTCCGAGGCCGCTGGCGCGAAGCGTCCCGAGCTTGCCTTGGCCACCGCTGCCGCCAGCCATGTCAAATTCGTAAACAACGCATCCTTTTTCAACGTCGGTGATCTTCACATGAAGAGCCAGAAATGAACGGCCAGCGCCGAAATTTCCGAAGAAGAAACGACCGACCGGGCTCCCGCCATCGACGGCTGTGAAGTTGCCTTCCACAAGCCAGCCCACCCTTGGCGATTCGTTATCTTTCAGAATGCGGGCGGGTGCAATTCTTTCGAGTTCTTCCTTCAGATCTTCCGCAAACTCAACTGGGGTAAGCGCTTTACGAATCGGCATTTCGCCGTCGCTCGCCGCCAGGTCGCCCTCGAACACGGCTGTATCGATGCAAAATGGGCGGATGTAAATTGCGCGCGGATTGCTTGCGCCCACTCCGCACGTAACCATGTGCACGCCCGTCGAGCCGTAATCTTTCGTATCAATGGACGCTGCCGCACTACCGCATGGCGTGGCGACGTCTGTCTTCGTGACATACATGTCCGCGCAGGAGCAAAGAAGGATGCTGGAGGCAATGACGAGGAAGGATTTCATAGTGTGTAATGCTGATCGCCGCACTACCCAACCATAAGGGCAAAGGACAATCGTTCCCGCTTGGTGATGCAAATCTTGTGCCGCTTAGAGGAGAAAAACGCGGGTTTTGTGGCAGCTGCCCAGTCAGTTTGGTTGCTGACGCGCCCTTGAGCGACTCACCAACATACGGACTAAAAAGTAAACCACGACCGCCGATGGAAGGGCAAGGAACAGCGAACCAACGAGCGCGGGCCAAACGACACGCGAGAATAATTGCCAGTTCAAATAATCATGTAACCCGAGGTGGGCGAAACGAATTCGCTGGGGTGTAGCACGGTGCAGAATCCAGCAGCCCGCCTTGTATTCGGCGAAATAGATGGCCGGCATCGCAAATAGCAGCACGTCATGCAAAGTGACGGCGATCGCCGCGGCGATTTTGTTACAGCGACATATCCAGGCAACCGCGATAGAAAGGAGTGTCTTCAGACTCCAAAGCGGGGTGAAGCCGAAAAAAATTCCGATCGCGGAACCGAGCGCAACGGAATGCGGGGTATCGGCGATTGCCATCAGCGTCATGTGATGCTCGTTCAGCCAGTGTTTCAGGCGCGCGAACGACCTTGGTAGTCGCCGGTCATTACCCCTCTCGGCCAGTGGTTTTGTTTCCGGCATCTCCAAATTGTATTCTAAAACAACTCCGATGTCTGCGGCGGCGGAGCGTCGATGACTTGGCCAAGTGCGGCGCGCAAACGGGCCGCGGCGATTGGCGCGTAATCAAGCGCGTTGTTGTTGAAGACCACGTGCACGTCTCGCGCTTTCCTCGCCAGCTTTTTGCTGCGCTCGGTTACTTCGTCGACTTCGGCATTGCTGTAATCGTAATTGAAACGCGCGGCGACGGTTTTTCCGGTCAGGTAGGCGTGCGCGTTGCGCCCGTGCAGACGCAGATAGGCAGCGTCCGGATTGGTGATCTCGTTCAAATCCGACGGCATAATCGTGAAATGATCGACCGAAGGAGCATCAACGTTTACGAAAATTGCGCGGTGCCGTCGCAGGAAATCGATTGTCGATCTTAGCTGTTCGTTTACAGCCCAATTGCGATTTCGAAACTCGATTGCCAGGCGATAATCACGAAACATTCCGAGGAAAGACTCGAGCTCCCCCAGCTCATGCTTCCGTGGAGAAAACGCCGGTGACAACTGCAAAAGTAGCACACCGAGTTTTCCCTTTGTGCGTAAGATCGACATCGACCGCAGAAATATTTCGGCCAAATTCTCCTGTAACGACGGCGTTACTTTCACTTTGCCCTTGGCATCGGTTACCGCCTGGCGCTGCAATTGTGGCGGCAACAACTTTGCCGCCGTCGAGTGAAACGAGAACAGCTGATGCAGCTTTACATCGAAAGTGAATTCGTCCGGCGTGCTCGCACACCATCGCTCGACCATGCGGGGATCCGGAACCGAATAGAACGTCGAGTTAATTTCGACCATTTCGAAGTGCTGCGCATACCAACCGAGTCGTTCGCTCGCGCCCATTTTTTTCGGATACCAATGGGCAACAAAACCCGGATCCGACCAGCTGGCAGTACCAACTAGAATGTTGCCGCCTCGCGCTTGCTTCGAATTTTTTGCGGCCACCGAAAAGGTTGGTTGCGGGGGCGGGATTTGAACCCGCGGCCTTCAGGTTATGAGCCTGACGAGCTACCAGGCTGCTCCACCCCGCGTCTTTAGTTATGTCGATCTTGGGACCAAATCAAATTCAAAAATTCTTTTTCAGAGCGTTGCGGAATCGCGTCATTGGCATGAAAGGTTCTGCAAAAATAAACAAGGGTTATGAGGGTATTGATTGCGGACGATCAGAAGAGCGTGGGAACAACGCTCGCCACACTTGTATCCCACTGTAAACACGAAGTGGTTGAAGTCGTAGGATCTGGATTGGAAGCCATTCAGGCATACGGGCGCCACCAACCCGATGTCGTGCTGATGGATTATTGGATGTCGAAACTGAACGGCGCCACCGCCTGCCGTAACATTCTAGCTAAAGATCCGTCAGCTCGTGTCATTCTCGTTTCAGGCTGGTCCCCAGCTGCCGAACTTGCGGATGCCGGAGCGATTGCCGTACTGGCGAAACCAGTTCGATTGGAACGACTCGAACAATTACTCAATTCCGTCCAAGGGCAACCGATCTTCCATTACGGTTCGGGGCACCCGAAGATTCTTGCCAATTTTTCGGCGAGCAGCGTCGAGA
>JALYUC010000002.1 GCA_030853965.1 Verrucomicrobiota bacterium
CGATGTCAAACACCGGTGCGCCTTCGACGGCTGCCGCACCGGGCAACTGCACGGAAACTTGTTTGGAACTCGCATTCAAAACAATAGATGCGATCTCAAACGACGGTGAGAATTCGACGGTGGCTATTTGGAACGAACCGGTAACGAGCACAGAAGCCTGCTGCGAAGGCGTGAGTTGGACGGGCGCGGCTTCGAAATTCGAAACGAGCTGTAAGCCGGCAACGGTAAATGATGGCGAGCCAACTGCCGTTGGCCTTTGTTGTTGCGAAGGAGTAAGCCTTACAGTGCCTAGCCCTCCTCCACTTGGCTGGATCTTTGCAATCTCGAAGGTCACTTGCAAATTCATTGCTGGTTGCGGGTGTTGCGAAGGAGCAAGCCGCATCGTGACAATCTTCGAACTTGGTCGCAATTGTAGGGCGCCCATCTTGAAGCTTGGCGTTAATTGCATCGAAGCGATTTCGAAGGAGAACGTGAGCTGCACGGCGGTCTGCATCGCACTGGCAGGTTGCGGCGCGCCCCCGGTGGCTGGAGTTCGGATGACTTGGGCGGTTGGGATTTGAACGGGTTCAGGCATGGTTGCAGGTGTGGTTAATTGAATTGAGGGCTCGGTAGAAACAACTTCGGGGACAAAAGCCGGGGTTTCAACAGATTCCCGAAGTGCGCCTACTCCGGCGACGGGGAGATCCGGGGCCAAGTCCCCGCGGAATACGGAGGCTTTCTGCTCGGGCTCGGGTTCTCGTATTTCAGTCGCGGATGAATCGATTTCCGCGACTGACATCTGATAGGGGATTGGTTGACCTTGTCCGATTGGCTCGAATTCCGGCTCAATTGCAGGTTGTGAGACCTGCTCTTTAGCCATTTCCGCCACAGCAGGAATTGAAGCCGTCAATTTAACTGGCGTGGGCATCTCAGGGATTTCTTCTACGCTCGGAACAGAAATCTCATCTGTTCGCGTGACAGCAACAGGCGTCGTCAAACCCTGTTCGACCACCGGACCGACGGAAGAAGAGTCAAATACAACATCCGCCATCGGCGCCAATTCAAACTCTGGCTCCGCAACGCGGTGAACTGAGGTTGGGATGGCTGCCGGAATCACCGGCGAGACCACTTCTGACGGACGCGTTGGTTTCCCAAGTGGGCGCACACTACGTCGTAACGATGGTTCGGATGCTTTCAACTGTAGCGACACTTGGCGAGGGCCGCCTGTCAGCTCATTTCTCAAAATATGTTCTGCTGACGGAACGTCGAGCGCCGGCCCTGCAGCTGGTGCGACATGACGGTAAACCGGAAGGCTGGATACACGGCGACGCACCTCGGGAACGATTCCCCAAGCGAACAAAACAATTCCGGCCAAAACCAACGCTGCGACCAGAAAGCTTCTAAAATCAATCCAACGATCGAACATTCCACCGACCGTGGGCCGCGACCATTCTCGCACACGCGCCGGCGCCAAAGCGGTTGCCGGAGTCGCCGAGGCTGCTGCGACGACCGGTGGCGCGCTGGTTGCCGGGATGGCGGATTTTTCAGCGACTACTTCTGCCACAGAGGGTGACGGAGCGGCGACTGGAGTTTCGACAGTCGGGGAAAGCGCGGGAGCAACGACCGCTGGAACATCTTCCGGTCTTGCGGGTGTACCCGCAGCGATCACCGCATTCGAAGCGACTACCGCTGGCGACTCGCCAGCTTGAGAGGTGGTGGCTTCCATTCCCGCTATCGCGGGAGCAGGAGATTCTTTTGCTAACTTGCCCGAGGCAACGACGCTCGCACCAGGAATCGGGCTCGGTTCAATAGCAGGACTCGGTTCCGTTTGCGCAGACATGACCGCGGCAGTTTGCGAAGCCGGAGCTGGAGAACCGGCCATCGCCGGACTTTGCATCCACCCGAGATCATAGAAGGCGTCGGCGAACACGCCGTTCAGCGCGGGAGAGTAGATTTTCTTGGCCGAAGTAATCCAATCCGTCGCTTTGTTTGGGTTGTTATGTTTAAACTCCCATGCCGCCTGCGCATAGTACAATGCCGGTGTGTCGCCCGTAAACTGGAACTGCTCCATCATTTTTTGCGCGCGACTGTCTCTGCCCTCAAGCAAAAGCGTCATGTAGATCTTGAACTTAAGCAGTTGCGCAGCCTGGTTTTTATCTCCCCCTGGCGTCTGGCTAAACAATGATTCGAAGCGCTCTCGTGCCTTGACGTAATCCTTTTTCTTGAATGGAATTTGCGCGAGATTGTATTGTGCCTGGCGGAATTTCGGATCGGTTTTCAATGCCTTCTTGAAGGCCGCTTCGGCCTCATCGAATTCCTTCTGCTCCATCAAAATCTCGCCGCGAAGATTCGATGTTACTGCCTGATTCGGCTCGGCGGCATCGGCTTCATCGACAAACTTACGCGCGGTCGCGAAGTCACGTTGCTGAAACGCTTGTTGAGCTTGCTCAAATCGTGAGCGCGCGAAAGCTTTGCTCTTCGCCGTCTTTTCAGCTGCCGTCGTTAACTCCAGTGCCGCACGCCCTTGTCCAGTCTGTTTTTCGAGCCATCCCACTTCGTACAACGATTCTGCGAACAGTTTGTTCAGTTGCGGAGAAAAATTCTTTTCGGCCGCAACCATCCAATCCTTCGCCTCTTTCGCGTTTTTGTGCTGCAACGAAATGGCCGCATTTGCGTAATGAACCGCCGGTGTATCGGGAGAAAGTTCGAACTTGGCGAGAATCGAGTCCACCATGTTTTCCTTCCCCTCGAGCAAATAGGTCAGGAGAATCTTGTACTGAATCAATTGTGACGCTTCTCCCTGCAGCTCAGAAACGTTGTTCGAGAGCAACTCCTGAAAACGATTCCGCGCCTCCGCCCAGTTCTTTTGCAGGAAAGGAATCTCCGCCAGATTGAAACGCGCATTCCAGAACTTCGGATCAATTCGGAGAGCTTCATGCAATGCCGCCTCCGCCTTGTCGTAAATTCCTTCCCGCATCAAGATGACCCCACGCAGATTTTGCGACTCGGCGAGATCAGGCTGCCTTGCGTCAATCGCGTCGAGGTCTTTTAATGCTTCGGGAAAATTGTTTGAATCGAACTCGCGAAACGCCTTGTCATACATTGCCTCGAGTTCGGCTTTCGTCGGGGCGACATTGTTGGCCGCAAAGGAACTGAGCACCAAAACAGTGATCGCCGCGATTTTCCTAATCTTCATGCGTACTGCCATTACAACCTTCCGTGGCGACCGATGACAAGCCTAAAATTCAAAGGGTGCCGAAACCAAATTTTGACCTTATAATTTAGCAGGAATTAGGCCGAAAAATGCTGGTTTCTCGAGGGATATTTCTGCGTCGGCCTTTGAGATCGACGTCATGATTCAGGCGCACTTCCCTCGTCCCACGCCGGGGGTTTTACGAGTTAAGATTGGCCACGATACGAAGGCCTTCCAAGGTCAAATGGGGGTGGATGGCGTCAACCTCCGATAACCGTGCGGCAATCAAGCGAGCGTAACCGCCGGTAACCACAATCTTGACCCGGCGACCGCTAAAACGCTCCGCTTTGATGCGTGCGATGATTTCGCGAACCAGCCCGCGGTAACCAAATATCGCGCCGGACCTCATCGCAGCGATTGTCGATCTTCCGATCGCGCTACGCGGTTCTTTCAAGGAAAGCTTTGGCAGCAGGGCCGTGCGTTGATAAAGGAAATTTGTCATCGCCTCGAGTCCGGGCGCGATTACTCCACCGATGTATTTTTTTTGTTCCGAGATGATGTCGAATGTAACCGCAGTGCCGAAGTCCACGACGATTGCGGGACAGCCGTAAAGTGCGGTCACCGCGACGGCGTTCGCCAGTCGATCAGCTCCAATTGTTTTTGGCGCGGGATAGTCGATGCCCACCCCCAGATTCACGCGCGTGCCTAACCAAAGTACTTTGCTTTCCGCCGCAGCGGTCTTGACCGCGTCGTTCTTTTTCGGCACGACGGAGCAAACAACGAACATGTCGATCTTTCGTTTCTTCACAAACGCGCGGAGAAACGCGCCTGTCAGCTGGTCCGTCCCAATTCGTTTTGGCCGCGCGATCTTCCTCCTCGAGGCGAAAGCCAGCTTTGTGAACGAATTGCTGATGTCGATTAAGACGTAGTTAGTCGCGCGAGTCATGAAAAAGAGGCAGACGCCCCAGCGATTGCTTAATTTTTATTTGTAACCGGTTGCTCGCGGTAAGGGCGGTTTGCTCGAAAGGAGTCCAACAAATTCCGGCTCCGGGTCGCGACGTCTGCATCGCCGGATGACCGGGCCAGCGAAAGCGCTTCCTCGGCGACGGTGATCGCGTCAGAAAATCTCCCTGCCTCTGCGTAGGCTGCGGCCAAAGTACCGAGGAGTCCTGGCATCCTTCGGCTCGTTATGATGCACGCATGTTCCGCCAAACGCACCGCCTCGTGTCCGTCGCGCAGTGTCGCATCGGGATGTGTCGCGAACAACCAGGCCAGGTCATTAAGGACGATTGGCGAATCAGGCACTAACGAGGCGACTTTTTGAAGATCTTTCAAACCATCTATCCCCTGTTCAAGTGAATTGAACACCAGCCGAAGTCTTGAACGCGCCTCATCCCAATTGGGGCGAAACAACAAGGCATACCCAAAGTGAGTTGAAGCAGTTACCAAATCCATTTCCCGCGTCGCCGCGAAAGCAAGTGCATAGTGCAACTCGGCATTAAAAGGAGACACGGCTAATCCGTCGCGTGCGATGCTGAGAGCCTCCTTGTTACGCTGGGTTTGGAGAAGACAGGCCAGTAATACGTCATAAGCCGATGAATTTTCTGGCCCCAAGTCGATCGCATGCCGAGCCTCGTGGATCGCGCGTTCCATCTGGCCCTGCCTCGCCAAAACGCTGCTTAACTGCACATGGCACGCGCTATTCGTGGGACTCAACTCTACAGCCCGTTCAGCTTCCTGAAGCGCTTCGCTAGGGCGTCCAAACTCGTCTAAGACTGACGCTAGGAACCTTCGCGCGGTCGAATTGGAAGGATCGACGCTGACTGCTTTCATGACTTCTGAAACGCTTGCATCGATCTGATTCTCTCGTCTCAATTTGAGAGCAATTGCAAGGTGTTGTGGGACTGAATCGCGGATCCAAACCGAGGTGAAGCTGTTGATCGCCCAAACGAGCAGTACTGTGCCAACGGCCAGTTGCAATAGCCTGCGCCCCCTTGTCAAAACTTCCCAACCCATTGCGCCGAAAGAGGAAAGCGGCACCAACATGCAGAGTCCATAGAACGCCTTTATTTGCGCGTAGGAAGCTACTTTCAAGGTCATGAAGGTCAGCCCAAGCGTTACCGTTGCACAAAGACCGAGCAACAGGAACCGGTCTGCCGACGGTTTGCGAACGAAACAACCGACCGCGATTACCGCGCCACTGAGGATGATCAGGGCAGGTGCCAAAGACAAAAGATAGCCGGCGACAATCAGTTGGTAATTCCATGGCGGCGGGTAAGCTAAATCCGCTGTGCCGCCGCATAAACCATCCCCCCAAAGCGTGGAATAAATCCCGTCCAGGAATCCGGCGAAGCCGCTGAATAACGGGGCGACGAGCGAGCGGCCGAAACGGAAATAGTCAGCCGCTGTGTGATAGCCGGGGTCCTGCCACCAAGGAAAGCCAGCGGCCACGTTCCAATTGCCGAGGACGGGCGTGCCGAACCGGCGCCATATTCGAATGTAATGCCAACCGCAGATGCCGAAACATACCGCGAGCATAATGCTTAGATTGCGCATTCGAATTGCGACCTTAGGTCCACGAGATACCGCGTCAGTTATCAGCGCTACAAGCAGGGGTGGAACCAGGAGGAAGCCAGTGGTTTTGGTTAAAATCGCCGCGCCTAGACACAACCCGAGCCACACATATTGTGACAAAGAGGCATCTTCCGTTTTCAGTACGCGCAAGCTAAAATAAGGGCCGCGGTGACCAATGTTGCAGCCAACGTCTCGTTTGTAACGTAGTGCGAGAGATAAAGCTGCATTGGCAAGAAAGCGGCCAGAATAAGCCCCGCTAATTGCCGCCCAATTTGATCGGGAAACAAAAGGCGCATACTCAGGAAGACCAGCGTAAAATGCACGATACCGAAGAGCATCGTCAGCGTGCGTAGAACCAAGATTCCCGATGCATCGTTAACTGAGAGTCCGCATGATGAGAGCGCGACTGCGGACAAAATGTAATAGAGCGGAGGCTGAAACATTTCAAAACCTTCGGTCGGTAAAGGAAGTGTTCGGCGCTCCTGGACATACTTGATGTACTCGTTGTGAGGACGCGCATCGAACCCCGTGTCATAGCGCAGTAAACCGGCGTTGTTCCAAAAAAGGAGCATCCAAGCGCTCGCTATTACGAGGAGCAGAACCACCATTTGATGCGGAGGCAATCCACCGGTTGCCGTTTGCGAACGACGAAGCCACCAATGCCCAGTAGTGCAGACGACGAGCGCTATTCCTGCAAAAATTATCCACGTCGGCCAGACCAGGCCCAACGCTTTGAAAGTTGTCTCACCCCCTGCAACAGCATTCCCAGGGCCCGGAAACCTCGGTGTCGAGGCAAGAACCGCCTGACGCCATGCTGAACCCGTGACGGATGCTTGCCAAGTCTGGTCGCTCCGCAACGTCTGTTCATCTGTGTTCAACACCAGCCAGAGCGAAGGCGGCGCATTGTCGTTAAAGACCCGAGCCTCAACGATGTTCGTGCCTGTTCGCAAGAAAGGGAGCACATCGGCGATCGAAATATCTTTCCAGTTGCGACTCGGCCTTATGTCTATAGGAGCGCCGTTGATTTTTAATTCAACGCGCTTGGCTCCACGCACGTTTAGTCGCGCTGTTCCCGGCTGAGAAGCTAATGTAAACTGACGCCGAAAAACGGTGTCCAGACTGGCAATGACATGCGCGCGGCTTTCAACGGCGACGGGGAAGACAATCCATTCTGCTTGTCTATTCCGAGACAGAAAGTTGATTTCCGGATCGGAGGTGCATCGCCAGGTCAGTAACGCAACGGTTGCACCAATAAAGGCGAGGACTAAGGCCGCTGCGTGCCAGGGCTTCAACGAACGGCGTACATCGATCGGGGTCTGATTGGTTGTTGGAGACTTTGGTTCGGCTCGCAAGATTCCCTCTTGCTCCTGTTAGACAATTCAATTCCTCAACGCAAGGATTCGCTGGCTTGCGACGCTTACGTCCAACGCGTAGCCTCGTTCTGTGCGAAAATTGGTCCATCGACCACGCCGATTGCGACGCTCGCCTGCATTGCGGAATCTCGTTCGGGAAACCAGCCTGACGGCGTACGATTTTGTATTGCCGCTTTTCGTGAACGAGAAAATCGACAAGCGCCGCCCGATCGCGAGCATGCCAGGCGTATTTCAGTTTTCGCCGAACGAAATTGTCGATGAAGCGACGCGCGCTCATGAGCTCGGGCTGCAAGCGGTTCTGCTTTTCGGAATTCCACAAAAAAAAGACGAACGCGCCAGTGCCGCCTACGCACAGGACGGAGTCGTGCAACAAGCGTTGCGCGCAATCAAAACGAAATGTCCAGACCTGGTGACGATCACCGATGTCTGTTTGTGCGAATACATGAGTCATGGCCATTGCGGAGTGACGCGAATCGACGGTGATCACTTTCATGTCCTAAACGATGAAACGGTCGAGCTTCTGGTTAAAACTGCGCTCTCCCACGCGGCAGCTGGCGCCGATATGGTGGCGCCGAGCGATATGATGGACGGCCGCATCGGCGCGATTCGCGAGGCGCTCGACTCTAATTCCTTCGATCAAATCGGGATCATGAGTTATGCGGCCAAATTCGCCTCGGCTTTTTACGAGCCGTTTCGTGAAGCCGCGGAGAGCCCACCACAGTTTGGCGATCGCCGTTCGTATCAAATGGATTACGCGAACGCGGACGAAGCGCTGCACGAGGTGGCGTTGGATATCGATGAAGGCGCCGACATCGTGATGGTAAAACCAGCGTTGCCGTACATCGACATTTTGTGGCGGATGAGCGAGCGATTCGGCAAGCCGACTGCGGTTTATCATGTGAGCGGCGAATACGCGATGATCAAAGCGGCCGCCGAAAAAGGCTTTCTTGAAGAGCGGGCGGCGGTTCTCGAAATCATGACCTCGCTCAAGCGCGCCGGCGCGGACATCATTATTACTTACTGGGCAAGCGAGCTTGCGGAATGGGTGCGGGATTAATCAACGGCGGCGGAGAAACCGCGATGCATGGCAAACTCAAGCGTCTCGCCGTTTTGTGGGCGCAAGCGCAAGGTTATTCGGCCTGCGCGCGTGAAGTCAGCTTGCCGCAATGCCGATATCGCGCGGACGTCGCTGCCTACCGGCCGGAGCGTAACGGCATTGGATCGACCGCGATATTTGAATGCAAACAGGCGCTGCAAGACTTGCGGAGGCACAATGGTTGTAGTTCCGCGACTCGCGAACGGCTTGAGACTGTTTATCGGCGTCGTCAAATCCTGGAAAAACATTTGCGCGTGCATTATCCAGCCTTGCGTCTGGCCGATTCACTCTTCACAGAATTCGATTCGCATAATTTTACTGCAATCGAGCACCGGGGTTATGCACGCGTTTTGCGCGAGTTGAGCGCATTACAAAATCGACTCTTCGATTGCACAAAATTTGAAAAGCTAATCCGCTATCGGTGCGCGAATTTGGCTTTTCTGGTCTTGCCTGAAAGATTGTTCCGCGAATCAGAAATTCCTTTCGGCTGGGGTGCGCTTATCGAGTGCAACGGTGGAC
>JALYUC010000032.1 GCA_030853965.1 Verrucomicrobiota bacterium
TGTGCCGGTGCTCAATCGCAGAGAGAGCGTGTTACCGCCTTCGTCTTCCAACGCCGTTTTTGTCTTGTCCGGATCGATCTGTTGCCCGGCGTCGTCAAAATATTCCGCGCCGACATGTAGGGGCTGATGAATGTCGCCGACGAAATGCGCGAGCAGCAGGATCGCGACCGGCTTGGTAATTTTGCGCGGGTTGTCCTCCGGCGTTTCGCCCCGCAAAACCGACACGCAGTATGGAATCATATGCACGATGTCCCATTGGCTGCGACCAGCCTGGCCGTCGGAATATTTCTCGCTCTTCGCGATCGGGACATCGGTGTAATGAAACCAGTGATGCGATGGCGTCTCTGATTTCACGTCATGCGTAGGCGGATTAGCGCGCCAAAACTCACGCAACTGATTGTCGATCTTGGGATGGTCGGTGTAATGCGGAAACGCTTTCGGATCGTCCGGGCTTTTCTTGTCCCAGGCTTTGATTTCATCCGGCATCACCGCCGCTTTCTCCAAGGTAATTCCGTCGATCAGCTCGCTCACTTTTGCGCCGGCGGGTTTACCGGCGAGCAGTTTGTCGGCGATCCCGCCCACGATCTCGTGGCCGGTTGGCCCGTAAGCGAAAAAACTCCGGATAAAAAACAAAAACAGACTCGCGCTGAGTATAACCGGTTTCTTCATTTTCCGTACGGCGATCGAACTTTACTAGGCGGCAACCGCCAACTTGGTCCGGATTTCTTCAACGCGCGCCGTTAGCTTGTCAAAGTGTGAGCCGCGCCAGTAGATCTGGCCGCAACCTGGGCAACGCCGGAACGTCGCGTAATAAACCTTGGTCAGCGGCTCGAGTTTCTCCACGATCTCGGCCTTGTCGACTTGCTCAAGCAACGCGTTGCAACGAAGACAGCGAGTGAATGGCGCGACCAGCCCGGGAAGATCAAACCGGCGGATCACCTCAATCGTCTGCTCAACTCCATGCTGCGATCGCGGGAAATAGCCGGTTTGGACGATGCCATGCATCAGGAGACGCCGATCGCGAGTAAGGAGAGCGCGATCCTCGCGCGCCATTAGCTCGAGCAATTGTCGATCTTGCGCGTTTTGATTGTAAGCCACATCAAAGCCGAGTAAGCGCAGATTAGCGGCGAGCTTGCCTAAATGACCATCAGCGACAAATCGTTCGAAACGGTCGGTTTGCAGTCGATGTTTTGGAAAAAGAGTAGGCTCAAACTGCGCGGCATAAACATCGACATGCTCATTCCGCTCCAGCAAGAAAGAGAAACTGACGGGTCGGTCGTCGACCAAAATCAGGTCGACCTCCGGGTGTGGAACTCCGCAGGCCTCGATTACGTCTTTGACGGAGGACCGCTCCTTGAGAAGCCGGACAATTGGCTCTTCACTGCGCCCTTTAACGAAAAAATTGAGATTGCCCCGGAAGCTGAGCGTAACGGTGAATGGCTGATCGACGGCAACGCGCTCACCCAGCCGCGTTGAACTCACGGCCGGCTCGGCTTGAGCATGCCTTGATGGAAACCCGGAGTGGAATCGGGAATTTCGACCGCGTCCACTTCCTTTCGATAGAACTCGACCGAGGTGGTCGGACCGATAATTCCGTAGACGTAACCTTGCGAAGCCATGTCCTGCAAGGTCGCATCGAGTAGTGCACGACCGATTCCCTTATGCCGCGCTTCTTCGGTCACGCCAGTCGGTCCGAAAAAACCGCGCGCGGTCGCGTCGTAACTGGCGAAACCGAGCACGACGAAATCACCGACCGCGATAAAACAGGCGACCGGATTACGCGTAAAAGAGATTTCGCATTCGCTCGCCCAACGTTCACCGAAACGCTTGGCCACCCAGTCCGCGAGCAAACGTTTTTCTGCGGCGAAGGCGCGACGGACGATAACTCCCGGCGGCGGCGGCCGCTTGGTCGGCTTCAGGTCGTAGAGTTTTACGAGGAGATCGGCCATAAATCGCCTCAACCATTTAGCTTTTCAACGAATTAACGCGAGTCAATTTTCACTATGCCAAGGTAGGGGCGATTGACCTCAATCGCCCGCGGGCGGTTCGGTGAACCGCCCCTACCTCACGCGGCGACGCACTGCCGTCACGACAAGCGCAATCAGCGTCACGCCAGTGCAAAGCTTGGCGAAGAGTTCGCCGTGACGCGTGTAGAAAGTAAGTTGTCGATCTTGCGGCACATTTACGTCACCGGTTAACACGCCTTGGGTGAATGTGCTGCCGGTGTCATCCTGCAAAACTTGGGTGACACGTCCGAACTCGTTAATGAAGCAGGTCACACCGGTATTGGCCGCGCGCACCATCGGACGCCGCGTTTCGACGCAGCGAAAAACCGCGTTGGCCAGATGTTGTTTTGAGCCGGCCGAATGTAGAAACCAACCGTCGTTCGTTATGTTCACGAGGAGGTTTGCGCCTTGCAGCACGAATTTTCTCGTTAATTCGCCGATCGTATCTTCGAAACAAATCAACGGCGCGGCCTGCACGTCGTCATTGGTCAGACGAAAGACCGTATAGTCTTTGCCGAAGCCGAAATCGCCTGGCACCCAATGGCCGGCGACGGCGGCGAAAAGCGGAAATGAATGCCGAAGTGGAATGTATTCACCAAACGGAACGAGATGAAGCTTGCGGTAAATTTGCACGTTCCGCCCGGAACCCGAAACGAGCAGCGCCGCGTTGTAAACGTGATCTTCCTCCTGGTCGTCCGTGCCGAGCAGCAAGTCCGTTTTTGTCGATGCGGAAATGTCCATAACGAATCGATAAGTCTGGTCGTCTTCGAGAACGGGGCCTGGCATCGAACCTTCCGGCCAAATCAATAAGTCAGGCGGCGGTTTTGTCTGTAACGCGATTCCGCTCAGCCGCGTGAACTCATCGAAAATCTTTGCGGTAGATTGCCGATCGAATTTTTCTCTCTGTGGAATCCCCGCCTGCACGGCCGCGACGCGAAGCGGTTTGGAGGGGTGCGCACTTTGGGCGACACGCCAGCCGAGCACGAGAAGGCCGATGATCGCCAGCATGGTGAAGTTAACATCCCAATGCGGCCGCATTTGATGTGTTCGCGCTTCGAGAAACAAACGTATCGGAGTGGTTAACGCGATGACATTGGCGAACGCGATTACAAAAGATAATCCGGTCACACCGGTAAACTCGGCAATCTGGATGAGAGACCAGTGCCCACTCAGCGCGACGCCGAGTCCGTTCCAACCGAACCCGCCAAAGAGCCATCCGCGTGTCCATTCGTGCGCTACCCAGGCGCTCGCAGCCAAAAAGGCTGCCAGCAAATTTCGTCCCGAGCTTACGAAATTAGTCGGCCGGATTAATCCAACCACGTAAGTCCAAAATGCGAAACTAAGGGCGAGATAAAGCGAGAGCAGCAATGACAGGCCGTGTAGCCAAAAATTTTCAAATAGAGTCCCAAGCGAGCCAAGCCAGCTAAACACCGCTGTGAAAAAAACAACACCAGCGACATAACCGAGCAGCAGATCGCGCAGCCACGGGCGTTTCGAATTTCGTGGGGAAAACCAGATCGCGGCAATCAATGGTGTGAGCGCGATCCAGCAAAGCCACGTTTGGTTAAACGGCGGGAAGCACGCGGTGCACAGGAGCGCGCTCACGATGGCGGCGATCCACGGCCAAAGCCGTTGCGCTATTTGTGACAGGCCGCTCACTACCGTCAGCCGCGACGGCGGCGGCGCGCACGATCGTCCTCGCGACGCTTGCCCGGCCGAATCGCATCGCGCAAGTCACGCGCATAAGACGCATCCAC
>JALYUC010000037.1 GCA_030853965.1 Verrucomicrobiota bacterium
CACGTATGCTAATTATCTCGATCTGGAGAAGCTGCTCACCCTCCAGAACCCGCGCTCAACACCGGCCGAGCATGACGAGATGTTGTTCATCATCATCCATCAAACTTACGAACTTTGGTTCAAGCAATTGCTGCACGAGTTTGAGAAGGTCAAAAAGGATTTTTCCGCCGGCGATCTTTTCAGCGCGATTCATTCATTCAAACGCGCCCGGACAATCATGAAGACGCTCGTGGGGCAGATCGACATTCTCGAGACGATGACGCCGTCGTCGTTCTCGAGCTTCCGCGACCGACTCGAGACGGCATCGGGATTTCAGTCGATCCAGTTTCGCGAGCTGGAGTTCCTGCTCGGATACAAACGCGCGTCGACGTTCGACCACGTAAAGCCGGATTTTCCCGGATACGATCGGCTGAAAGCGCGGCTCGGTGAGAGCACGGTGATCGATCATTTCTACGATTTCCTCGCCACACGCGGCGCACAAATTCCCGCTGACCTGAAGAATCGCGACATTACCAAGCCTAACGAACCCGACGAGCGCGTGCAGGCCGAGATTCTCAAGCTCTACAAAAGCTCACCCGAAGTTTCCATCCTTTTCGAATTGATGACCGATTTCGACGAGGGATTGCAGGAATGGCGTTACCGGCACATCAAATTGGTCGAGCGGACGATCGGCGCGAAGAAAGGCACTGGCGGATCGCCCGGGGTGCCGTTTCTAAAGGAGTCATTATTCAAGCCGATCTTTCACGATCTGTGGGCGATTCGGCATGAGATGTAAGGCGAAGCAGTTGATAGATGAGAGTCGATTGTTGAAAGCGAACAGGATGTTGACTCTCAACTCTCAACCATCAACTAATAACTCTCTTTGATCTACGACATCACGCCACTGGTCACGACGAAGCTCGCGGTCTGGCCGGGCGACACGCCGGTGACCCGCGAGACGCTAATGGACATGGCGCGGGGCGATAACATCACGTTGTCGACGTTGCGCGCGACAGTTCACCTCGGCGCTCATGCGGATGGACCGAATCATTACGGCAAAGATGCTCCGGCGATCGGTGAGCGTTCGCTCGATTATTACCTTGGGCCTTGTCAGGTAATCCGCGTGGACGTGGCACGAGCGGCCCGCATCGTGCCATCAATTCTGCCGCGCGAAGTGACGACACCGCGCATCCTGTTCGCGACGGGGACGTATCCTGATCCGCAGAATTGGAACAGCGATTTCGCGGCGTTGTCGGTCGAGCTGATTGATTTTCTCCATGAGCGGGCCGTGATCACTGTGGGCATCGACACGCCCAGTGTCGATCTCTTCGAATCGAAAGATTTGCCTGCACACAAGGCATTCCTCCGACACGACATGTCGATCTTAGAAGGGCTAGTGCTGAAAGACGTGCCGGAAGGAATCTACGAACTGATTGCGTTACCCTTGCCCCTCGCCGGATTCGATGCGAGCCCGGTGCGAGCGATTCTAAGAAAGTAAGAAGTAGGAAGGCTAAAGTAGAAAACGCTGATGGGATCAGTTAAGCTCTGAGCCACCAGATTCACGAGAATGCAAACCACGGCAACATCCGCATTTCGCAAAACCACTGAGACTTTCACGACCGGCGCCAAAACTTTGCCGCAGCAATACTTCGTTTCGCAGGAGATTTTTGAAAAGGAACGGAATGTTCTTTTCTCGAAGCAATGGCTGTTGGTCGGGCATCAGAGTCAGATCGCCAAACCTGGTGATTATTTCGTACAGGAAGTGGAGGGGGAAAGTCTGATCATTACACGTGATCAAAGATCGACAATCCGCGGGTTCTATAACGTCTGCCGCCACCGCGGAACGCGACTCAAGGAAGACGCATGCGGACATGCGTCCGCCATTCAATGTCCGTATCACGCCTGGACGTACGGGCTTGACGGAAGATTGATCGGCGCGCCGCACATGGATGACGTTCCAGGTTTCGATAAGGCCGATTATTCATTGCACGCCGTGAACCTGGCGTTGTGGGAGGGATTCATCTTCGTGAATCTGGCGGAGAAGCCGGCGTCGCTCGAGGAATGGTTTGCGCCGTTGGCTGGAAAGTTTTCGCATTGGAACATGTCGATCTTGCGCTCAGCAAAACGGATTGAGTACGACGTGCGGGCTAATTGGAAGTTGATGTTCGAAAATTATTCGGAGTGCTATCACTGTCCGGGCGTTCACCCGATGTTGTCGAAAGTTTCACCTTACGATTCAGCGGAGAACGATCTGTCTGAAGGGCCGTTCCTCGGCGGCTTCATGTCAATCAACAAGGGAGCGGGCCTAACGATGAGCGGCAAGGCTTGCGCGTTGCCGGTGGGCGGGACTACTGCCGAGGATTCTCAGCGCGTGTTCTACTATTCCATATTCCCAAACATGCTGCTGAGTCTGCATCCGGAATACGTCATGGTGCATCAACTCTGGCCGCAGTCGCCGGAACGAACGCTCATGCTGTGCGATTGGTTTTTTCATCCGGACGCTTTCGATCGTCCCGATTTTCGTCCAGACGACGCGATCGAATTTTGGGACATGACCAACAAGCAGGATTGGCACGTGTGCGAGTTGAGCCAGCAAGGCATCGCATCGCGCGCGTATCAGCCGGGTCCATATTCGCCTCGGGAAAGCGTTCCCGCGGCGTGGGATCGAGAGTATTTGCGTCATCTGCGATGACGCAAAAAAGTGAGAAGTAAGAAAGCGGCGAGCGCCGCTACACCAAACCAAGAAATTCGGCGGCTGTTCCTGACAGCAGTTGCGTCTTATCTTTCGCGGAGAGGTCCTTCATCGACTCGATGAGTCTGCCGGGATGCGCTTCGCCCAGTGGGAAAGGGTAATCCGAGCCAAGCGCGACGCGTTGGGCACCGAAGAGTTTGAGCAGCAGCTTGAGCGCGTCGGGATCGTGAACGAGCGAATCGACGTAGAACCGCGCGGGGGTGTCGCCGTCGGCAAGATAACTTCTTGGATTCGCGTTATTCTCCGTCGCGACCAAATCCGGTCGGACGTGAAACGCGTGCTCGATGCGGCCGATGGTGAACGGAAACGCGCCGCCGCCGTGCGCAAAGGCGACGCGGAGTTTCGGGAACCGATCGAACACGCCGCCGAACATCATCGAGCAGATGGCGAGCGAGGTCTCCGCCGGCATTCCGACGAGCCATGGCAGCCAATACTTCGGCATACGCTCTTTTCCGACCATATCCCACGGGTGAACGAAAATCGCCGCGTCGACCTGTTCGGCTGCGCTCCAGATCGGTTGGAGTGAGCCATTATCCAGGTTCAAGCTATCGATGCGCCCGGAGTGCGGGTTCGCGTCCACGTGCGTGCCGATCTGCGCTCCGCGCAGGCCCAATTCGCGGACGCATCGTTCGAGTTCGCCCGCGGCCAGGTCGGGATCTTGCATCGGAATCGTGGCCAAACCGGCAAATCGTTTCGGATGATCGCGCACAACTTCAGCGATGTGATCGTTCAACCGGCGCGAAAGATCGAGCGCGTCGGTCGGTTTCGCCCAATAGCTAAACATCACCGGCACGGTTGAAAGGACCTGCACCGAAATTTTTTCGCGTTCGCACTCCTCGATGCGCCGCTTCGGATCCCAAACGTTGTCGGTGATCTCGCGAAAGACGCGGTCGCCGATCATCATTCGTGCGCAGCACGGCTTGTAATGATCAAGCCTAACGAACCCGCCGTAACCGTATTTCGCGTCTAGGTCGGGCCAGTCTCGCGGAAGAATGTGCGTGTGCAGATCGATCTTCACGAATGCATGGTAGGGACGCCGCGCCGCGGCGTCCACGGACATTGCAGCGCGATGTCCCTACCTAAAACGGCTTCGTCGGTTCCGGCTGCGGAACCTTCGTGCCACACTTCCTGCAGGTCCGCCGCGCGTCGTCATTCCAAAAATCGAGCATAGCCTGACTGAAGTGCTGTACGATGTCGCCGCAGTCGAAATCTATGTCTTCCACCACTGCCCCGCAATTATCGCAGTAGAAGATGACATGTTCATGCTCACCCGGCGGGCGGCGACGCTCGACCACGACGCCGAGCGTGTCGGGCGGCCGCACTGGCGCATGCGGGACGTTCGGCGGGATGAAGAATGTCTCCCCTTCCCTCACCAAGTGATCTACAATTCGATCGCCTTCGCGGACGCGTACTTTGATGTCGCCCTTCAGCTGATAAAAATACTCTTCCGAATCGACGAGATGAAAATCGTTCCGCGCGTTCGGGCCCTTGATGACCATGACGAAGAAGTCGCGTCCGTCATAAAGATAACGGTTGCTCACCGGCGGCTTGAAAAGATGACTGTTCTCTTCGATCCACCCCTTCAGATTGACCGGTGGTTGCACCGCTGGCGTCTTTGCGGCCTCTGCTTTCGACGATGCTGATGCAGGCTGAGTAAGCGTAGCCATGAACAAGCGTATTTCCTTTCGAGATTGCGCGCAAGATCGACATCTTCGTTTCAAGTTGAACCCCTAACGAACCCCCGTAGAATCCTCGCCTCATGAATGCCGGATTATTTCTTCGCTGCACGATGATGATCGGATTTCTGGTGTTCCTGTCCGGATGCGAAGAGCTGGAAACTGCGCAGCAAACCGCGACCAAAGCGATCAGCGCGGTGATTCCGATGCCGACTCCCGCGGGTTACTGGCAGGGTGACGACGTTTCCGGTTCGCCCAAGATTGTCGTCCATCTCGCGGAGCAAAAAGCTTACTTTTATAAGGGAAAACATATTGTCGGAGCGTCCACGGTATCGACAGGCAAGCCGGGATTTGGCACACCGCCGGGCCATTACCATATCGTTTCCAAGGATAGGGACCATGTCTCGAGCGAATTTGGCGATTACATCGATAACGATGGCAACGTGGTGAAATCAAACATCGACGTGCGCAAGGATCGGAAGCCGCGCGGCACACATTTCGACGGCGCGCGCATGCCCTATTGCATGCACTTCAACGGCGGCTACGCCATGCATGAGGGCTATGTTCCACCCTACGCCGCGTCCCACGGCTGCATTCGGTTGCCGAAGGAAATGGCCCATTACTTCTTTGACGCCGCGCACGAAGGCACGCCGGTGATCGTAAGAGAGTAGTGCCTACCCTGGCGGCCAGGCTAACGCGCGCTTGCCGAGCAGATGCACGTGCAAATGCGGGACGCTTTCGCCGGCGTCTGGACCATTGTTGATGACGACGCGATAGCCGGTTGAAAGCTCGAGTTTTTTGGCCAGATCGCGCGCGATCAAAAGCAATTTGCCGAGAAGATCGCGGTCTTTATCGGTTGCCTCGGCCAGGCGTGGGACAACTCTTTTCGGCACAATCAACACGTGCACGGGCGCCTGCGGATTGACATCGTGAAAGGCGACGGCGTCATCATCTTCCCAAATAATTTTCGCGGGAATCTCGCGCGCGATGATTTTTTCAAAAATCGTCATTGATTGTAGGCGGCGGCCAAGATCGACAATCACCGCAACGAACAATCGATGCGCTCGGCTCTCGTGGTCGCTGTTAGTTTTTCGCGGACAAAGCAGACGATTTCTTCGCGCAGACAATCGCAGGCGCGCGTCCATACTTTCGTGCCGCGCAAATGTTTCACACCCGGTGCAAGCGAGCAGAGATGCAAACAATTTGTGCCTGTTTCAACGAGCGCGTTAATTCGTTTCTCCAGAAGATCGAAGAATGCGAGCTCGTACCCGCTCCCGGCCTCATGTGCGAGGTCGAGAAGAGAGATGGAAATAGGCGGCGGCGCCGGCGTGAAGTACGGAATGATCTCTTTGTAACCAATTACCTTCAATACATAACGG
>JALYUC010000039.1 GCA_030853965.1 Verrucomicrobiota bacterium
GATGAATTGCGCAATGGCGAGTTTGCCTACGGGGACGACGAGATCTGGTCGGAGGATTTCGAACTCATCCTTCATCCAGCTTGAGCAATTGCGAATTTCATCGGGCGCCGGAACCCGATCGCCGCCAGCGGAAGTTTTGCCGGGAAAACACCGACATACCGCCGCGAAATAGATTGTCGATCTTACGGCGACCTCATTCATGCCGCAGAATTCTTCAAACCAGCGAAAAAGCGTTTTGCCCGCGGTCCACGCGAACGGCCGATTAAGCACCGGCTCGCGCACGCCTGGCGCCTGGCCGATTAGCATGACTTTGCTAAGCACCGGACCACCCGAAACCGGCGGCGGGATCATGCGCGGACATCGACGGCATTGAACCAATCGCGCGACGTGCCGGTTGAGCTCGAGTTGTTTGCGCGGCGCGGCCATCAACGCCGGAAGATCGACATGATCAAGCTCAGCACGATGCTGATGATGATGCAGGTGACGATCGGGAAATAAAACGCGGAGTGCTCACGTTCGATCCGAATATCACCAGGCAGACGTCCCAGCCATTTCGGCGTCAAGCCGCCCCAGAACGCTATGCCAACCAGCGTCGTGATGACGCCGATGATGACGATGAACTTTCCGATTTCGCGCATTGAAGACACAAGGTTGCGCTGATCGAGCGGAGGCACAAGGTTGAGAGCCGATGGCAGTCCAGTTTAGAGATTACTACGAAACGCTCGGCGTGCCGAAAACGGCCAGCGACGACGAGATCAAGAGTGCGTTCCGAAAATTGGCGCGCAAACATCATCCTGATGTGGCCAAGGACAAGAAGAGCGCCGAGGAAAAGTTCAAACAAATCAATGAAGCCTACGAAGTCCTGAGCGATCCGGAGAAACGAAAGAAATACGATCAGCTCGGCGCCGATTGGAACCAGCCGGGTGGATTTCAGCCTCCGCCACAATGGGGAGCACAGCGACCGGGCGGCGGATTTCGTCAATGGGGTGGCGACAATGGCGGGGTGGAATTTGAATTTGGAGGTACCGGCTTCAGCGATTTCTTCGAAACATTTTTCGGTGGCGGCCGGGGGCGATCAGCGTTCGGTGGAGTTGGTCGGGGACAGGGCAGTGTCGAGCGCGGCAGCGATGTCGAAGCCGACATTATGGTTACGCTGGAAGAGGCACTGCACGGATCGACCAGAACCGTGTCCCTTCGGCGTACCGGATCGAACAAGGTGGAAAGCTACCAGGTCAAAATTCCACGTGGTGTGCATGAAGGACAGCGCATTCGCCTCGCCGGCCAGGGTGAAGCGGGCGAACGCGGCGGAAAGAGCGGTGACTTATTTTTGCGTGTTCGCCTCGCACGTCATCCCGATTTCTCCGTGGAGGGAAGCGACCTGATTCACGAAGTAAAAGTCGCGCCATGGCAGGCAGTCCTTGGAACCGAATTAAAGGTGCCAACTCTTGAAGGCGATGTGCGATTAAAAATCCCGCCCGGGACGCGCGGCGGTCAGCGATTTCGCCTCCGCGGGCGCGGCCTTCCCACCAGTGGCGGGGCGCGTGGCGATCTTTTTGTCGACGTGCAGATCAACGTCCCGAAAAAAATTACCGAGCGCGAGCGCGAGCTTTGGCGGGAACTGGCGAAGTTACAGGGCGGTTAGTACAAGATCGACATCTTCTCCTCGACAACGATCGCGCGAGTCGGCTAACACATCGTCGATGAAGATTTCCCTTGGGACGGACCACGCCGGGTTCGGCTACAAAGAAAAAGTGAAGGCGCTGCTTGGCGAACTCGGCCACGAGGTGAAGGATTTCGGCACTTTCAGCGAAGAACCAGTTGATTACCCGATCTTCATCCGTCCGGCGGCGGAGGCAGTTGTCCGCGGCGAATCCGATCGCGGGATCGTGTTCGGCGGATCGGGTAATGGCGAGGCGATGGCTGCGAACAAAGTGCACGGTGTGCGTTGCGCCCTTTGTTGGAATGAAGAGAGCGCCCGGCTTTCCCGACAGCACAACGACGCCAATGTTCTTTCGCTTGGCCAGCGGCTGATTCCGGAAGAGTTGGCTCTCAAAATCGTGCGTGTGTGGCTCGAAACGCAGTTCGAGGGAGGACGGCACGAGAAGCGGGTCGAGCAGTTAAACGCTATGTGACCGGTTGGATCAGTCGATCGGCGCAAACGGCGAGAAGAAAGACGGCGCTGACAAAAGCGTTGCTCTGGAAAAACGCACGATTGATTCCTGTAATATTGAGACGCCGCGCGCTTCGATGTTCGTAAATAAGCGCCGCTGCGACGAGGGCTATCGCGCAGTAATAGATCTGGCCAAGCTTTGCGGCATAACCGAAACCGGTTACAGCAAGAAACGCCCCTACGTGCAACCACTGTGCGACACGCAAAGTGCGCGTTACTCCCAGCTTGACGACGAGCGATTTGATCCCTTCGCGGCGATCGAAGTCGTAATCTTGCGTCGCGTAAATCAGATCAAAACCGGCGACCCACAAAACGATGCCCGATCCTAAGACAACAGGCGCAAGATCGACATGTCCGGTTTGGGCGATCCAGGCGCCGATCGGTGCAATGCCGAGCGCTAAGCCGAGAAAAAAATGCGTCGCCACGGTGAAGCGCTTGGTCAGCGAGTAAAAGAAAACAACGGCCAAGGCGACCGGCGCCAGGATAAAGGTCAGTCTATTAATCGTGGCAGCGGCGACCAGGAATCCGCCAGAACTGAAAATCAGTAGAGTTAGCGCAACTGGTTTTCGAACCAGCATATGTCGAGAAGCGGTGCGGGGGTTGCGTTGATCGAGCGACCAGTCAACCAGACGGTTGAACAACATGGCGGCGGTTCGGGCGCAAACCATGCACGCCAGGACCAACAATAGAATACGGACTGACGGGTGGCCATTCGCAGCGACGACTAGTGCACCGAGCGCGAACGGAAGCGCAAAAATTGTGTGGGAAAAACGAATGAATTGCAGAAATCGAGCGACGGCCGTCCCCGAGATACCTTCTGTTTCGCCTTGTCGATCTTGCGAGTTCACCAGTGGTTGCCTCGAGGATCGATATTTAGCAATTGCTGCAATCGCGCCGTCGCTCCCGATAGAATTGGGCTCCCATGAGCAAAAAACATTCGCTCCGATTTGTGAATGAGGAGATTTCGCAAGGACCGCCGCATCTTCTTTTCGTTCGAACAATATTTTTTTGGCAGAAGGGAAAAGCCGTACGGATGAAAGTTAATGAGCGCATCGCCAACAATCAGGACACCATTATTCTGCGCGTGAGAAAGCGCGATTTCCCCGGGAGCGGCGCCGTCGATTTCAATTACATCGAGCGCGTCGCAAATTCGGTCGCCATCGGCGGCTGCGGTAAAAACGGAAGGCCTCTCACCGGGTAAGCTGTCGCGGTGGGCAAAGAGGGGGGCTGAAAACCGCTGCGCAAAATCAGCGCAGGCGCGTTCATGATTGGAGTTGGTGACGATGATTGCCACGATCGGACCAAGTTCCTGAAGCAAAGCGAGGGCGGATTCGGCAAGCGGGATGGGATCGACAATAAGAGTTCCCTGAGCCGTGACGAGAGCGCTGGAAAAGAGGTCGGTTTTGATCTTCGGATCGTAGACTTGCCAGATGTAGATGTCAGAGGCGACTTGCTCGAGTTCTTCGGCAGAGGCCATAGCGGGCGGAGTTTCGCGTATTCCCCCGGCGGGCACAAGGTAGGAGCGGTGGCATCCGAGCTGCTATACGGAGTATAATTACCGTAATATGATAACCTTCTCCTATCAAGCTCGCGACACCTCAGGTCGGATTGTTTCGGGTATTCAAGACGCCCTCAACGAAGACAACGCGATGACCAGTCTGATGAGCCGCGGGCTCATGGTGCTGTCATTGCAACAAAAGGCGGGTGCCAGCCGCTCACGGAAGAAAACCTGGACGGCCAAAGAGACCGATGTGGTGCTGTTCACCCGGCAATTGGCAACGATGATCGAGGCCGGAATTTCACTCGTGCAGGCTTTGACTGCCCTTTATGAGCAGTGCGACCCAAAGCGGCAGCGTAATTTGCGCTTTATTATCAGCGATATAACTACGCGCGTTGAAGGCGGCGAAACGTTTCATGAGTCACTCGCGAAACATCCGCGCGTTTTTAACCGGCTTTTCGTCAGCATGGTTAAGGCCGGCGAGCACGGTGGTTTGCTTGCCGAGATTCTGGATCGGCTCGCTGGATTTCTTGAAGCAAGCGCCCGATTACGCAAAAAAGTGAAGTCGGCCATGACCTATCCGGTCATTGTACTTTGCATCGCTTTTGCAATTACGACTTTCTTGATTGTGCGCGTCGTGCCGATCTTTGGCGAAATCTTTAAAGACTTTGGTGCGAAGCTGCCCGCCCCGACTCAATTTCTGGTCGACCTCAGCGATTTTGTTCGCGGGAATTGGTATTTCCTCGCAGCGGGAATTGCTGGAACAATTTTTGGTATCCGCTTCTTTATGCGCTCCAAACGCGGCAAGCAACTTAGCGATAAATGGAAGCTCAAGTTGCCGATATTCGGACCATTGGTGCATAAAATTTGCATGTCCCGATTTTCACGCACCTTCGCTCAATTGATTCGAAGCGGCGTGCCGATCCTGGAGGTGCTCGACATCGTCGGCGGATCGTCCGGCAATCACGTTATTGAAACGAGTATCAAATCGGTGAGCGAAGATGTGGAAAAAGGCGACAATTTGTCGGTCGCACTCTCTAAGAAAAAGATTTTTCCGCCGATGCTGCTACGAATGGTGGCGGCCGGTGAAGCCACGGGCAAGATCGACAATATGCTCGAGAAGATGGCTGATTTCTGGGATGAAGAAATCGAAGCCATGCTCGATGCCCTCACTTCACTAATCGAACCTATATTAATTGTATTCCTCGGCGTTATCGTCGGCGGAATCGTCATCGCCATGTTCCTGCCAATTTTCAAATTGAACGAAGTCGTCTCGCAGAACAAAAGCTAAGGAGAAGCATCTGTGTGACGGTTAGGCGGGGGTGGATCGCAAGGTCCACCCCTTCGTTCTTTGAGCTAGAAAGATCGACAATCAACGCTGCGCGGAAGCCGATTCGACTTTTGCATACATCTCGTGATAAATACGCTCCAAGGCGGCACCAGGATCTTCCAACATCATTGATTCCTTAATCGCGCTCGCATAAATCGGAAACGAAAACGGCGAGACGGCAGTTAATTCGCGCAATCTCCAATCAAAGTTTAAAACGCAGTGGAGAAAATCGTAAGCCGCATCTGCGTCCAGAAAAGTGTGGGTCGCCTGCCGGTAGGCTTCGATCAAGAGAGGATGATCCGGTTCGTGCTGTTCAAGAACACGAAACAAAACTTCCGCGCTCCAGCTTAGCTGCTTCATCTTTCGCTCCCGGCCCG
Organism: Verrucomicrobiota bacterium; assembly: GCA_030853965.1. GTDB lineage: Bacteria > Verrucomicrobiota > Verrucomicrobiia > Chthoniobacterales > UBA10450 > JALYUC01. The sequence goes on from JALYUC010000039.1 coordinate 5,376, forward strand.
GCAAACTCCGTGGAACCATCAAGCCTGTTTGGGCGACCCCGCGGAATTGCCATTTCACCAGTTCGGATCCGCGCAACGCCCGGCGCAAATCTTCCTCGGCACCTTCGCGTTCAAAGCAAAGTCGCCAATCTTCCAGCGGCATTTCTTGAAATCGGCGCAGCGTGAGCAGAAAACCGTAATCGTCGATCGTGACGAGTGCATTCCCTCCGATCCGCTTCTTCACGCGCCACGCGACGATGCGGGAAACCGCGTCATTCGCGTTCCGCCCAATGAGCGAGTGGAAAAAGTAGTGCGAATGTTCCCCATCGCGATAAAGCTCAATCAGTAATTTCTTGCCGACTGGAATTTCCGAGATAAAGAGCTGCGCGCGAAATTGCTCAACGATGGCTTGAGCGTTGGCGACCGAAAGATCGTAGTTTTCAACCAGCCAATCGACTGAATCGCCTTGTCGATCTTCCTTTTCGATCCGAGTGGCTAGTTTCGTTCTTAACTCTCGGACTGCCCTAGCCAAACCTGAGGTGAGCGGCATTTTTGCCGCGTTCCAGCGCGGGACGGTGGGAAGGTGCCCGTCCGCCCGTTCGACGTAGGCTTCCGTCACTCCGGTATTGATCAGGCGCACGACACGGCCGGCGAGCACAAAGAGATCGCCGATATTGAGCCGCTTGATGAAATTCTCCTCCACTGCCCCTAGGCGGCGTCGCTTGAGCAGAACATCGACAAAACTTTCCGAAACAATTGTGCCAATGTTAACGAGAAATTCGCGTGCGATGCGCGAATGCGCGAGCGACACAACTCCCTTGTCGATTCTGATCTTGCCGAAAACGACCGAATATTGTTTTGCGAGTGCTTCGCCGCCTCCTTCCAGATAATTTAAAATTCGGTCGAACTCCGCGCGGGTCAGTTCGCGAAA
>JALYUC010000040.1 GCA_030853965.1 Verrucomicrobiota bacterium
ACAACTCCAACAAGCATGTGAATCGGGTCGCGTCGCACAGTTGCCGGGATTTGGCGAAACGACGCAGGCAAAGATTTGCAAGGCGATCGAGCAGCGCGCAAAACATTCGGGATCGTTTCAGCTCGGCCAAATCGCAGGGGAAGCCGAGACGCTGCAAAGCGATTTGAAAGCGCACCCCGAATCGTTGCATGTCGATCTTGCCGGAAGTTATCGACGCCGGAAAGAGATTGTGCGCGATCTCGATTTCATCGTCGCAACGAAAAAGCCGGAAGTACTGTCGAAGTTTTTCGTCAGCCATCCACTGGTCGAATCTATCATTGCGCAGGGATCGACAAAAACGAGCGTGCGACTTCGTTCTGGAATCCAGTGCGATCTGCGGGTGGTTAGGACGGCCGAGTATCCCTTCGCGCTCAACTATTTTACCGGAAGCAAGGAGCACAACATCGAGATGCGGAACCGCGCGCTGAAGCGCGGCTGGACGCTGAACGAGTATCGGCTTGCGCCCTTGCCGCCCGATCCGGACGCGAAAAAGACAAGACCGACATCGAAGATTCCAGGAGTACGTGATGAAGCGGAACTCTATCGCGCGCTTGAGCTCGATTTTATTCCGCCCGAGCTGCGCGAGAATTGCGGCGAGTTTGAAGCAGCCGCAAACCATTCGCTGCCACGCTTGATCGAGAAGGAAAATTTACGCGGCACGTTTCATTGCCATACCGTTGCGAGCGATGGGCACAACACGCTCGAAGAAATGGTCCACGCGGCGCAGGAACTCGGTCTGCAATATCTCGGGATCGCCGAGCACAGCCGCAGCTCCATTCAAGCGCACGGACTCGACGAAGCAAAGCTACGCGCGCAAGTCGCTGCCATCCGAAAGCTGAATAAGAAATTCGACGGGTTCCGAATCTTCGCCGGCGTCGAGTGCGATATTTTGCGCGATGGGTCGCTCGACTTTCCGGACGAAATTTTGGCCGAACTTGATTTCGCCGTCGCGTCCGCTCACTCGGTCTTCAATTTGAGTGAAGCGGACATGACCAAAAGGATGATCCGCGCCATGGAAAATCCGTTCATCACCATTCTCGGTCATCCCACCGGCCGATTATTGTTGAAGCGCGAGCCGTACGTTGTCGATCTTTCAGCGATCATCGATGCGGCGGCCGCAACCGGAACGTGGATCGAAATCAACGCCGCCCCCAAACGACTCGATCTCGATTGGCGCTGGTGGCCGCTGGCAAAGCAAAAAGGTGTGAAGTGTGTCATCAACCCGGATGCGCACCGTGTCGAGCGTCTCCGAGATCTGTGGTTCGGCATCGGCGTCGCGCGCAAAGGGTGGCTGACCAAGTCAGACGTGATGAACTGTCTGCCGTTGGGGAAGATTGAAGACGCGCTTGGTGCGAAGCGAAGTAGAAAGGAGTAGTGGAGTGATGCAACATTTCACTGCTCCAGCATTCCATCACTCCAGCGGATATCAGGGGCGTTCCCGTTGCGGCAAAAACATTGTCAGGCATTTGCAGGCGCCGCCCGCTTTCAGGAACTCGCTCATCGGCAATTCGTGGCAGCGATAGCCGCGCTCTTTTAGTGTGGCGACGAGCTTCGGTGCGCCCTCCGGTAAAACGATATCGCGCTGGAGTATGACCGCATTGCACGAAAAATGCGCTGCTTCTTCCGGGACAACATCGATAAGTTCCTTCACATGCTCGCGGATCGCGCGCTGACCATATTCGTCGAAGGCGGCTGGAAACCAAAACGCGCTCCCATCCGGCAGCGGACAAAAGCAGGTATCGAGATGATAAAAGCGCGGATCGACCAGCTCGACCGAAATGACGAGGCAACCGAGCATGTCCGCGACGGCACGGTGCGACTGAATGTCGGAGCGAAACTTGTAACCGCAAAAAAGGATGTCCCCGCCAAAGAGTGCGTCGCCTTCACCTTCGAAATAAAGATCTTCCGGGAGCCATGCCGTTTCGTAACCGTGTGCCTCCATCCAGTGCACAAAATGCGGCGCTTCACCGGCGCGCTCTTTATGCCGAAAATTGCTGGGGATAAATCTCTTGCCCACCGTCAGGCCGGCATTGGCGGTGAAAACCATGTCGGGAAGGCGTGGTTGCGGCGAAACAAGATGAATTTTGCAATCCAGTTTCGATAACGTTGCGTGCAGATCTTTCCATTGCGTCTGCGCGACCGCTGCTTCTGCGCCGCGCGCGCGACTCATCCACGGATTGATTTCGTATTCGATCCCGTAGTGGTCCGGCGGACAAAGCAGTAGCTCGCGCATAAGATCGACAATGATTTTTAGCCGGCGGCGGATGGGGCGAGGGAATTGGTGAGGGCGCGCAGAAACAGTTCCACGTCCGTGACCAGGCCGAGCGATTGGAACGGCTGTCGCTCGATTACCCGTGCCACGGCCGACGGATTGATGTCGACACATACCGTCCTCACCGTCGGTGCCAGCATATGAGCGATGGCGAGGGATTGCGGCACGGCGCCCATGAGCAATACCAGCGTCACATCAGCCACTTTCGCGCGCATGACTTTTTGCGCTTCGATAACATCCGTCGTGACGCCAGGAATGGGACCTTCGTCGCGGATTGATCCGGTAAGAACGATATCGACTCCGCGGCGAACGCAATCATGCATGATGCCGCAAGTCAGGATCTTTTTCTCGACCGCTGGGGCAATTCCGCCCGCTTCCCGAATGATGTTAATCGCGTGCATATGATTTTCGCGGCCTCCGCCAGCGAGCGCACGATCATGGTGGAGGCCTAACGACGTTCCGAATAATGCGCGTTCGACATCGTAAACAGCAAATGCATTTCCGGCAAAGAGCCGGTCGACATACCCCCATTCGATGAGCCGCTGCAGATGCTCACCCGCGCCGGTCAGCACGATCGCAGGACCCGCCACGACGACAATCTTACCTTTTGCTGCGCGCGTGCGTTTAAACTCCTCACCCAGCTCGCGAATGACCGCTGATTTCGGTTCGTCCGCAGAGATGCTCGTATTGATAAATTGAAAAACGTCCGTGTGCGACGTGGCGCGTTGCACCGGCACAACGCGAATCCCTTGGTGGCCGATAACGATCTCGTCCCCTTTGCGGACGTCGAAGAATTTTACGGCGCGTGCGGTGTGACTGTTCCGGTCGAGAGCGATTGCGCTGTCAACCATCGCTGGCTGTACTTCGACCTCCTGACTTTTGAACCGAACGAATGTTTGCTGGTTTGTCGTGACGTAGAAATCTCGCGGGAAAACACCGTCCGCCGGCGCGTTCGCCAGTTGCGCGTCAGCGCGCTCGGTAACTTCCGCGCCGTGTTGCCGCAATCGCAGAATCAGTTCGTCGAGCGCTTCGCTCGTTTCGGCGGAGACCTCGATCCGTGCGAAACTCTGATCCACGCGCCCCTGGCCGATCTTGATCTCAGCGATCTTAAAATTGGCGCCGCGTTTTAGGATTTGATCCAGCACCTTGGGCAGGATGAGCGAGTCGATGATATGGCCACGCAACTCGATCGTTTCTGAAAACATCCGCAAAGTTTAGCCAATCAAAGCAACCATGCCAGTCGGAGCGACCCGAGCGACGGTGTACAGTCGCCGCGAGTTGTTGTAGCGGCGCTTGTGCCAAGCGCCGAACTCGGTAATTAGGCGTCTGATACAACGCCGCCTATTATCGACATGGAAAAACCTACGACGCGCGGACCTTCACCAAGCCGCAAAGCGCATTCGATTTTGCGCGAAAAATTAAATCAAAAATCGAAACCGCCGCCTCTTTTGCCGGTAAAACCGCTAGAAAAACCTTGCGCAGTCCGGCCGGAGAACTAGCTCAGATGACGGGGAATGAACACTTGGCAACACTGACGGGAAAGATTTCCGCGGTGCTGGCGGTAAAGCCGGAAATTTTCATCACGCACCCGGCGGAGTTACGAATTCTCCGCTCAATCACCGACGAAG
>JALYUC010000066.1 GCA_030853965.1 Verrucomicrobiota bacterium
TGAAGCGTTCTGCCGTTTGCCTAAACTCGCGGAGCACGTGCACCTGCCGCTGCAATCAGGTTCTAACAAAGTCCTCAAGGCGATGCATCGAGCCTATACCGCGGAAAAATATGTCGATCTTGTAAAAAAAATTCGGCGCGCGCGCCATGGAATCGCGATTACAACAGACATCATTGTTGGTTTTCCGGGGGAAACGGATAACGATTATCAGGAAACGCGAGATCTGGTGGAGGAGATCGAGTTCGACAACGCCTTTGTGTTTCGCTACTCGCCTCGGCGCGATACGCCCGCCGCTGAAATGCCGGGACAAATCGACGAACACGTCAAAGAGGAACGCAATCACGACCTGCTCGAAATCGTGAACGAGTCGGCTCGACGCGCCCACCAGCGACTGGTCGGCCACGACGTCGAGGTACTTTGCGAAGGGCCGAGCAGGACGAATCCGGCGCGGCTGATGGGACGCACACGCACAAATAAGATCGTTGTTTTCGAAGGCGACAATGAATTTGCAGGACAAATTGTCGATGTACGGATCGAGCGAGCGAATGGGTTCAGTTTGTATGGTACGCCGCTCGTACAAGGGGAAGCGCGCTCCCACGACTTAGCGCCATGATTTACCACTTGTCGTTGCAAACCGCGGGAATCATCGCCGGCGTATTCCTTGTCTTGATCAGTTTGCCCGGATTAATGAAACCAAATCTCCTGCAGGATCTGGCCAAGCGGTTGCCGCGGTCTCGCGTGGCCGGCATTACTTTGCTGACTCTCGCTCTGGCCTGGAGCTTTTGGCTGCTCGCGACAATGGAAATGGGCGAGTTCTCCAGTTTCCGACGGCCGCTCCTCATCGCTTTGCCGGTCGGTTATTTTTTGGTTCTTCGGTTTGTCGATGAATTCCTTGCCGTTCGCGCGCTTGGAATTCTTTGCCTGCTCGGCGCCGAACCATTGCTCGACGCAGCATTTTTCCGATACGAGGCGGCGAGACTGGTTTTGACGGTGTTCGCCTATTTGCTCGTGGTAGCGGGACTTTTCTGGGTGACGATGCCATACCTCCTACGCGACCAAATTGATTGGAGCGCGCGCACAAATACGCGATGGCGTTGCGTAAACGGTGTGTCCTTAGTTTACGGGGCCGTCATCCTGGCCCTCGCGATCACACTGTACTGATTCGTATTTGCGCGAATTGAACCGGATTCTCGTAATCCGCGGCGGTGCGATTGGCGACTTTATTCTGACGCTGCCCGCACTTAAGGCGCTGCGCGAGGCGCATCCTCGCGCTCACATAGAGATCCTCGGCTACAAACACATCGCTGCTCTCGCCGAAAACCGCTTTTATGCACAGGCCGTCCGATCAATCGAATACGGTCCGCTCTCAAGCTTTTTCGCGAAAGATGCCAAACTTCCCTCCGAGCTCGCGAATTACTTCGCGAGTTTCGATTTGATCCTCAGTTATCTTTACGACCCCGACGGAATCTTCGAGAACAATTTGCGTCGGTGCAGGGTCCGTAGATTTGTGCGCGGCCCTGGCAAGATCGGCAATCACAAGCACGCTGCTTTGCAACTGGCCGAACCAATTGAAAGCCTCGGTCTCGAAGTCGGCGATGCAATTCCAAAACTTTACCCGTTGGACGAAGATCGACAATTTGCGCGGGAATTTCTGCGCGATTGTGTGCCGGCCGTTATTGCAATTCACCCGGGTAGCGGAAGCGGCATCAAGAATTGGCCGATCGAGAATTGGATCCAACTTGGCAACGATTTGTTAGGCCAAAAAGCCTCAAGGAGCGGCGGCTTCCCAGCCGCCGAATTACCGGGCCGGCGGTCTGGAGACCGCCGCTCCTTGAAACACTCGATCGTGATTGTTTCCGGCGAGGCTGACGAACATCAGATCGCCATATTGAAGAACGAATGGAAAGGTCGCCATGTACATTTTGCGAACAATCTGCCGCTGCCGCATTTAGCTTCCGTGCTTGAACAAACGATATTTGTCGGACACGATAGTGGAATCTCGCATTTAGCCGCAGCGACAGGCGCAGATTGCATTCTAATCTTCGGCCCGACGGACCCTGGAGTCTGGGCGCCGTTAAACAACAACGTTCGCGTGATTCGCGCGGCCAGCGGCCGACTGGAAGATGTCGATCCTGCGGCGGTGCGCGATGCTCTGGATCAAGCGCTGATCCGCATCGGCATGAGAACGTAAAGAAACGGCGTCTGGATCTTGAGAACGCCGGGACTCATTTCGTCGATGAGGTCGAGGAAAACTTCGTCTTCAGTGAGATTGCGCAACGGCGCCATCAGAAATTCCGGATTAAAGGCAATGGAAAAATCGCGGCCTTTGTAGGCGACCGGAAGAGATTCCTTCGCTTCCCCGACTTCCGGCGTGTTGGCGGTGATGTCGATGTTGTTCTTGCTGAAGCTCAGTTTAATCGAATTTGACTTGTCGCTCGCGAGCAAAGAAACGCGCCGCAACGAATTCAAAAATGTCTCGCGCTCGAGGGTGACACGCTCCTTTGCCTCCGAAGGAATCACCTGTTTGTAGTTCGGATAGTTGCCTTCGATTAACTTCGAGACAAGCAATGTCTTGTTTAGGTCAAACGCGATCTGCCCACTGCCCACGCTCACCTTAACGTCGCCATCGTCGCTCAGGAGACGCTGTAATTCGGTGACCGCTTTCGTCGGAACAATGATGTCGGTCTCGTGACTTCGCGGAAACTCCAACTCGATGTCAAGCATGGCGAGCCGCCGGCCGTCGGTCGCAACGAGCGTAAGTTTGTTCTCCTTGAAACTGAAAAGGACGCCGTTGAGAACATAACGAGTCTCATCAGTCGAAATGGCATAGGAGGTTTTACGCAAACCATCACGCAAATCTTTTTGGCGAATCGTGACTACCTTCGCATTCTCAAATTTTGGCAACGGTGGAAACTCCTCTTCTGGCAATCCGAGGATCTTGAAGAAGCTTTGTCCGCTGCGGATGGATGCGGCGTTTTTTCCATCGATATCGATTTGGATTTCATTGGAAGGCAATTCGCGCACGATGTTGAAAAGTCGGCGCGCGGGGAGAGTCGTGGCGCCTTCTTTTTCCACCTGCGCTTCAAAACTTCCACGTACGCCCACGTCGAGGTCGGTGGTAGTGACGTGAACTTCCCCGCCATTTGCCTGTAGAAGCACGTTTGAAAGAATTGGCAGAGTCGTGCGTGTGCTGACGACGTTTTGAACCTGTTGCAGCCCTTCGAGCAGTTTTTCTTTTGTAACGCTGAATTTCATGAGCGGATGCCGCAATTAAGATGTAAGGCTTCCATTATATTCGGCAACCGCAATCTCTTGCACGTGCTCAGCGCTGCAGCGAGCTGTCGATGAACGAAATCGTTTGGCGAATGCTGTCCTGTTCGCCCATTCGTTTCTTCACCAGTTTGCATGCGTGCAGGACAGTGCCGTGATCCCGTCCGCCGAATGCCTCGCCAATTTCATTGAGCGACGCTTTCGTGAGCTCGCGCGCGAGAAACATCGCCACCTGGCGAGGGAAAGCAATGTTGGCGGGCCGGCGCTTGCTCGTCATATCGGCTAGTCGAATATCGAAGTGTTCCGCCACCCGCTTCTGAATCTGTTCGATGGTGACGGAGTTGCGCGCTTCTTCCTGCAGAATGTCTTTGAGCAAATGTTCGATGACTTCCTGGGTGAGCTCCTTCCCGCTCAATGAGGCAAAGGATGCCACCCGCATGAGAGCGCCTTCGAGGCGACGCACGTTGCTCCGAATTCGATTGGCAAGAAATTCGAAGACCTCGTCGTTCAGTTTGATCTGTAAAGTACGCGCTTTCTTTCGCAGAATCGCCATGCGCGTTTCTACAGCCGGCGGCTGAAGCTCAGCGGTAAGGCCCCACTCAAATCGTGAGACCAAGCGGTGTTCCAGGTTGGCAATCTCCGAAGCCGGTCGATCACTTGAGAGCACAATCTGTTTATGTCCGTCAAAAAGCGTGTTGAATGTGTGAAAAAATTCCTCCTGCGAACGCTCTTTGCCTCCGAGAAACTGAATGTCGTCGATGAGCAGCAGTTCGGCCTGACGATAACGCTTTCGAAATTTGACCAGGTTATTGTGTTGAATCGCATCAATGAACTCGTTGATGAACAGCTCGCTCGAGAGATACATCACCTTTGTATTCTTCTTTTTGGCCCAAACGTATTGCCCGATCGCCTGCATCAAATGCGTTTTGCCAAGTCCAACCCCGCCGTAAATGAAAAGCGGGTTATAAGTCCGGGCCGGCGATTGCGCCACCGCCAGACTCGCCGCATGTGCGATTTCGTTGTTCGGACCTACTACGAATGATTCGAAAGTGTTTCGTGGATTCAGTCCAAGAGCGCTGCCGATCGCTTTCGCGCCGCGTTGTGATTCGACCGCGCTCTCCTTTGCCGCAATCGCGTCATCCGCCGCAGATTCCGGCGACGCCCCCGTGGGGGAAGAAAATCTGATTTCGCGTGGTCCGCCACATGACTCGACAATGGCCGCCTCCAAGGCGGCAAGATGATTACTCTCGATCCAAAATTGATAAATATTGTTTGGGACCCTAAAAGTAAGCGCCTCGTCAGTAGCCTTAGTCAGCTCCACGGCCGAAAACCACCGCTTAAAGGTGTCAGTACTGACCTGCGGTTTCAACGCAGCGGACAATTTCTGCCATAGCTGCGTACATTTCTCGTCCATAGCGACTTGTTAACAGCGTTACACAATTGCCACAAAGACCCGCCCCGAGGGAGACTGGGCGGAAATACAAAAGCGATCCCAGGGGATCGCCGCGCGTAAATCCTTAATTATTTCGCCCAAAGCAAAGTTTAAACGCGCAAAACACGAGGGAAAACCGAATCTCTCGCCTAGAAATCTACGCTCGTGAGGCGCAAGATTGAGATGTGTGCTCGGAAGGCACTCCGAAGAGACTTCGGAGTCGTTCATTTTGAGCGAGGTAGGTTCCTTAAACATGTTCACACGTTATTCACATCGGCGCCCGTCCCGCCCTGCCAGCGGCTTGAGATTAGAAACCGCCGCAAACATCGACAAGAAAAAATTGTGAACTTTATTTTTCGTTCGCGTCAAAAAAATCTTGACTGAAAAACCGAATCGGACACTCCCCTTGCAGGAAAAAATTTCTCCTCGACGCACATTTGACCGAGCCAAAGCAGCCGCGCATTTTTCCTGCTTTCGATCAACACGGCAGCAGCTCTTTGTTGTACATTGAAACCATCGTGGATGAAAAAAGCGGCCGGATACCGCAAAACAGGATTTCGACACACGCGTGCCGCGGAATAGCCATGCGCATTGTTCCGTTTTCTTTAATCACGCTTTTTCTCGTGACGTTATCCGCTCGAGCGACGGACGATTTGCTGCCGCCCTTCGGTTTTCGCTGGAACGATTCCATATCCCGGGTGGAGAACGTGCTCAACGGCGCGAAAGCCCGAATTGTGTCGCGCGACAAAAAAGAGAACCGCGAAGTTTGGATGGTCGAAGGCCTCGTTCATCCCGGCTTAAAGCGGACGCTGTTCACTTTCAAGCAGGGCTCGCTCTTCGGCGTGGAGCTTCAATACGAATATCAGGACCGAACCGTTGAATGGTACAATCAACGCATGGGGGACATCCGGCGCTATTTCGACGCGAAGTTCGGGACCGGTAAGTTGGTTTCGCGCTCGCGCGACAGCGATTCCGACGTCATTCAAACATTAGTCGGCTATCAATGGATGGTGGGTGCCACCATGCTCGAGCTTTTTTATTTTTCCGCCGAGCGTGGCCAGCAGTCCTATCGAACCATCAGCGTCGACTACAAGGCGCTCTAATGTTGTAGCGGCGGCCTCCGACCGCCGAATTCCGTCAGTTCCGGCGCTCAGAGAGCGCCGCTACAGAGGCTTTGACTACAACGCGGTCTCCGCAGCATGCATTTGTCGATCTTTCGTGCGGTGACCGCGTTGTGTTTCTTTTTGCAAACGCTTCAACCGGCTCGACAAAGCAGCTTTCGCCGCCGAACTCATTCGGTCGATAAAAAGAATGCCGTTGAGATGATCGATCTCGTGTTGCAAGGCACGCGCCAATAATCCACTTGCCTCAAACTCGATCGATTCACCGTCGAGCGTTTTCGCGCACGCTCTAATCGATTCTGCGCGCTCGATCTCAGCAGTAATGTCGGGGAAGCTCAGGCAACCTTCAGTCTCGACTGCAGTTTCGTTGTTCAACGTGATCCGCGGGTTGATTAGAACGAGCGGCATGGCCGAGATTGGATCGACGTCTTTTCCGTTCAGCTTCATCCTGCTCGGCCGATCTTCCACTTGCGAGACGTCGATGACGGTGAGCTGCAGCGCTTCGCCCACTTGCTGCGCCGCTAGTCCAACGCCATTCGCGGCGTGCATCGTCTCGAGCATGTTCGCCGCCAGTTCCCGAATGTGATTGTCGATCTTGTCGATCGGTTGGCCTTTCGCACGCAAAATCGGATTCCCGTACTGAAGGATGGGCAATTTCATTTCTGCTCGCGCGTGAAGGAAGGCAAATTTTTGACACCGGCAAGCTTCAACGCATCCATCACTTTTATAATCGCACCCCACGATGCTTTCTTGTCCGCTTGCAACGCCAAAGACGATTTGCGTGTTGGGGGCAAATCGCGAACCGCGCTTTCCAATTCGTCCACACCGATCGCTCGTCCATCGAGTTTAATTTCGTCGTTTTCGTCCACCGTTACGATGGCGTGTTCCATTTCCGCGGGCACGTTCGTCGCTGTCTTTGAGTCCGGAAGATTGATCTGAACTTCGGGCTGGTCCTTTTTGAAGGTCGTGGAGACGACAAAAAAAATCAGCAGGATAGTAAGAACATCCACCAGCGAAACGATAATGATGGACGGGGCCCGTCGTTTCTTGACTGCGAATTTCATGACGCGAGCCTAAGCTGGTTCACGCCACCGGTGCGCGCGCCGGCATCACAGCGGGTCTCGGTGGCGGTACTTCGCCGGCGACACGTCCGTAATAGCATTTTGCAAGCAGATCGGTGACGAGAGATTCCATTTCCACCGACAAGACTTCCACTTTTTTCGAAAAATAAACGAACGCGACCAAACTCGGCACCGCAATGCCGAGGCCGAAAATCGTCGTACTCAGCGCTTCAGAAATTCCCAGCGCGATTCGTTTGGCGTCGGCCGCGCCCGCGCTCAGACCGAGACTAGCAAACACGTGGATCAAACCCGAGACCGTGCCGATCAATCCGATCAACGGCGCGATGCCTACAATCACCTCGAGTACGACCAAGCCGCGCTCGAGTCTCACCATTTCGTAACGGGCCCGGGTTTGCACCGCTTCTACATTTTCCGAGCGCGGCCAGCGCAAGTGTTGCAAGGCCACGCGGACGATGCGCGCGAGCGAAGATGGATCGTGATGAACGATGCGTGCGAGACGCTCCGGACTCGCCCCGGGAACGAGTCGTTCCATCTCGCTCTCAATCACCACCGGCAGTACGTTTTTTTCACGCAAGGCAAAGGTGCGCAAAATGATAGTGGTCACCGCTACGATCGAGCAGAGGAGCAGAGGCCACATGAAAAGCCCACCTTTCGTGAAAAATCCTGTGACGCTCTGCAGCGCTTCCGGCATTTCGGCGAGGATCGAGTAGGCAATCATTAATTTGGATAAATGATGAAGTTCATTCCCTCAATTTCCAGTCCTTCCGAGGGCAAAGTGTTTGCGAGGTCGTCAGGAATCGCTGGAAGCTGCGCCTCGAGCACGGACTGCAAACAGACGTTGGCAAAAGCTTCGTTGGATGTGTTCTCGGTGATTTTGAGATTCTTCACGCGCCCGCTGCGGTCAATATAAAAGTGAACTTGAAGCGTGCCGATAGAGGTTAAATCCCGCTTCTGTTCCATGTAAGCATACCAGCGCGATCCGATCGCATCCTTCAATATTTTTTCATAGCGGCCGAGCGGAGTGCCCAACGCATTCACTGAAGAAATCCCGCGATTGCTGATGCTGCCGGAGATACGGGTTTTTTCTTTCAAAGGTCGATAAGTAGAACGCACTTGCGCCGGGGTCGGAGCAACCGAGGGCTGAATCGTCGGTGCCGGAGTCTTGGTCAACATCGCAAACTGATCTACCGGGGTCGGTTGTGGCGTGGACTTCGGCGGTTCGGATGGCTGCGGAGTTTGCTGAGGTTGCGCACTTGGCTGTGGTTGCGCACCTTGGTTGGCAAGCGAGTAGTTATGATTCTCCAAATCAACTGATGGGCGATCCTTGCCTTGTTGCGACGGCAACGGCGCGTCGCCGGTCGCGGGTTGCTGGCTGGCGGCGATTGAGTTCGCATTCGACTCGAATGTTTTTTCCTTGGGCGGTTCAACCGATTGCTTCGATTCGTCCGTTTCCATGAACATCGAATTTTTCTTCGCAACAGCTGGCGGCGGCGTGGAAAGATCGACAATCGTCAATTCCACAGGCTTGTCCTCTTCCACCACGACAGGCGACGAGAAAACACCGCTGAAGGTGGCGATCCCGTAGCCGATCAACAGATGCAAGAAAACCGCGGCCAGAAGCGCCCATAAAATCTTGCGGACCTCTGCCTTTTTCTCCGTCGCGTCATCGACGGAATGCCCAATGATA
>JALYUC010000092.1 GCA_030853965.1 Verrucomicrobiota bacterium
AACGTGGCCACGTAAGTCTCACCGCCGATCCCAAATCCGTAAGAGTGCAAACCTTTCCCCAACACGAAGTTGACACCGTACCACGCCATCAACACGGCGAGAAAACAGACCACGCTCGCCACTACCAAACCGAATTGCGTCCACCAGCCCGCGAGCCGCCCATGCAAGGTTGTGATGTAACAGAGCAGCGCGATCAACGCCCACGTTTCCTTGGGATCCCAGCCCCAAAACCGGCCCCAGGAATAATTTGCCCAGGCGGCGCCAAGAAATGTGCCGGCGGCGAGGAGAAGAACGCCGAGTTGAAGCACGCGATAGAGCCAGAAATGCATCGCGGCGTCGGTTCGCGCGGCCACGGGCTTGCGCGCGTAGCGGAACAATAAAATGTGGCCGAAAGCGCAGGCCAGCAAAAAGGCGGCGTAACTCAGCGTGATCGTCAACACATGAATCGTCAGCCAAAAATTATCGCGTAACACCGGAACGAGCGGATCGATGCTTGCCGGCATGGCGATTGGCATTTGATGGACGAGCAAAAGCGCGAGCAGAGTCGCGGGCAACGCAGCCAGCAAATAAATCGGCGTACGATACCGAGCGAAAAACATCAATCCGAAGAATGAAACTGCGAACGAAACCCAGATGATCGACTCGTACATGTTCGTTACCGGCGGCCGGCCCGCGATCATGCAACGCAACAGGATTCCAGCTCCGTGACACGTCAGCGCAACCGCGGTCACGACGACGCCCGCGTTACGCAACGCAGGTCCACGCTGTCGCCGATGGGCGATTAACAAGATGATGAAGGCGGCCGCGTAGAGCCAGATCGCACGATAAAACCCTTCGAAGTGATTGTAAGCGTATTCGAGCTGCAATCGCTCCGGTTGCGGATAAACCTCCGGACTCAAATCGCGCAACTTGTCATGCAGAAGTTTCGCCGCGCGACTGAACTGAAGCGAGTCGCCTTGTACATAAGCCGCGGCTAATGCTAGAAATTGCTCTCGCGCCGGCGCGAATTGTTTTTCGCTGTAATATTTCGTAAATTCCGGAGGGGTGACCCACGGCGCGGTCTCACTTGTCGCGGCCGGCACGATAAGCAACGCGCTGCCGTCCATCAAGTGCGCCAAGAGTGCAAGCCGGTCGCTCACGCTGATTGCTTCCTGTTGCAAACGTGAGAGCGGTTTTTCCGCTTTGTGCAACGCATGCGCTTCGCTCGCGAGTCGATTCAACTCCGGCAGCGCCGTCAATTGCGTAAAGGAAAATCTGCGCTCCGCTTTATTCAGGGCGAGATGATCGATCAATTGACCGATTGAAATAAGCACCATCGGTTCGTTGCGCCAATCGTGTGTTTCCAGCAGCGCGGACATGATAAAATCCTTCGGGAGCCATTTCCGCCCCGCTTTGTCCGTGTATATCGATCTTGCCGTTATCCGGATGAGCGTCTCGCGCGCAAATGTATCAATCGGTTTTCGGCGGCCGCCCTCCTGAATCGCCAGCAAGCCGAACTGTTTGAAGTTTAGTTCGTCCGTATCAGCAGGTGTGAACGCTGGTTGTCGATCTTGCGACAAAGCGCCGCTAATCAAGAAAAGAGAAGACAATGCGGCTAGGGCAAATGTGTGAGCAGCTTTCACGGGAGGCCACCTTACTCTTGGCGGCTGCGCTCGACAAGACTGCGTTCGCCGCGCAATTCTTTCCTGCGTTTCTTTTCCCAAATTCCTAATTTCCTGTCTTTCACAACAGACATGATTTGGCTAATCCTGTCCCTTAAACTATGAAGCGAATGTTTTGTCTTAGCGTGATGGTGAGCTTGCTCGGCGCGACCCCCGCTTTTTGCGGAGATTCAACGACGGTTAAAAATTGGAGCAACGTTCAAACCTACGAACTGGCGACTCTGAAAAAGAACATAGAGTCGCAGACCAGAAAGATCGTTGGTGTTCGCTTCAATTTCCGCGGGAAAGACATTCATCACATGAAACCCAATTGGTACGAAAGTTCTCTCTGGCAGCCTAATCCGGGCGGCAAAGGGTTCGTCGATGTCCAGGTGATGGTAGCGAAGAAAGATTTGCCCGCCTTCAAAGCGATCCCGACCGACGCTCAGTCCGCGCAAGTCATCACCATTTACGGGCAGGTGCTCCGCGATTCGGAGGCTAATTTCCCGTTCGTTCGGTTAATGGGGCGCAATGCCACTCCCGATCAATCAGGCAACGCCATTCTCAGTTGGTAACTGGTAGCGGCGCTCTACGGCCCAAAGTCGACAAAACGGTTGTGTTTCGGTCAAAGTCGACGATACTGCCTCCTTATTGGATTAGTTCTGTTCTGTTCGTTGCTTGGTAGATCGTCAGCTGAGATTTCCTCAGTGGTGATTTGAAACCCGATTCCCGGGAACGGCTTTGTGGCTGGCAGTTTTTCTCCAAAATCAAATCACATGAAACTGTATGTAGGTAATCTCTCTTTTGAGACCACTGAAAACGATCTTCAGGATCTTTTCGAACAACACGGCAAAGTCAGTGAAGTATCGCTGATGATGGACCGCATGACTGGAAAGTCGCGCGGATTCGCTTTCGTCACCATGAATGACGAGGCGGAAGCCAAGACCGCCATGGCGGCCGTTAATGGCAAAGAAGTCAACGGCAGAACGTTGAACGTGAATGAAGCCCGCGCGCGCGAAGAGCGTCCGCGTCAATTCTCCGGCTCGAACCGGTAATTTTCGATTCCGTCCGGAGGGCCGGCGCTCATTATTTGGGTGCCGGCTCGCCCGGACGACCATCATGACTTCCGAAAAAGCAATTGAGTTGGAAGGAACCATCATGTCCGTTCTTCCGGGCACCATGTTCCGGGTCCAGCTTCCGAACGAACACCTCGTCCTGGCGCACATTTCCGGAAAGATGCGCAAACGCTTTATCCGCCTTACTATTGGGGACCGCGTCAAACTGCAGATGTCACCTTACGATATCGATAAAGCGCGGATCGTTTATCGGCTCGGCTAAAAATAATATGAAATTCTTTATGACAACTACCGCGCGGAAAGAAAAGGTGGGCCCTGTAATTAAACGCCTACTCGTGCGATGCCCATCCACCGCGAAGCTGACTCCAACAGGTCAAACCATCAAAGAAGAACTGTGGGCTGCGGCCAAGGTCAAAAATAACAAAATGACCTGCCCACATTGCCGACAAGTCCACAGTTGGACGAAAAAAGACGTCGTCCTAGCCCGCTAGATCGACAAGTACACCCCATCGTCTTTCGCGACGATGAAGTGGCGCACATTTCTGCAACCGGGCGCAAACATTCAAGTGACTCAGGAAGGCCTGGGCGCTGAAATCCTTCTCCCTTTTCCGGCGATCGCTTGATAAACAGAGTGCGTGACCACGCCCTGTTTGACACAGTTTCTCTCCATTGTCTTTCTGCTGGGCGGCTGCACCCATTTGGCGCCGCTCCATCCAAACAGCCAGGCCAATCCGCACAACTCAATCAAGACGGGCGACAGCTACCAGCTTGCCTTCGTTGAATTCGGCGAACAGGGCTCGTATCAGGACACTTCGCAGCTGCAAAATGCGCTCGATCTGATCCAGCATGCAGGCAAGCCACTCGTCATTAGCTATGTGCACGGATGGCAGAACAATGCCGGTTCGGGAGATGTCGACCGTTTTTCGGGACTGTTAAAACTCCTTGGTCAAGCGCCGGTAATACGTGCCCGCGGATTCAACGTCATCGGAGTTTATCTGGGCTGGCGAGGTCAACTCACCACGTTGCCAGTGATTAAGGAGTTAAGTTTTTACAATCGCAAAGCGGCCGCGGAAAGAATCGCAAGTAATTTCGATTGTTACGACGCCATCGCGGCGCTTTCTGAAACAGCGCGTAAATACCACAGCGGAGAGGGACAATACACAATTTTGCTGGGCCATTCTTTTGGCGGACTAATTGTCGAGCGCGCGGTCGCTCATGCGATCAATGCCGAAATGCACGGACATGCCGACTCCGATCGCAGTCTGCCGGCGGACTTGATTTTGACGGTTAACCCGGCCTCCGATTCGATCCTTAGCCGACAGATGATTGCTGCGCTCTACAGTCGCAAGACCGAGAATAGCCGGCCATTTCTGGTGTCCATCACGTCGACGGGCGACGCAGCGACTGGAGCAATATTTCCAATCGGCAGTTCGCTGGCGGCAACGACCAAAGTTTTCAACAAAGTTCCACCGCCCGGTCCACGATCGGATCTGGAAAGTGAACGGCGCTTCTACACGTCGACGCCGGGCCATAATGAATTGCTGATCAATCACGTTACGGAAAA
>JALYUC010000098.1 GCA_030853965.1 Verrucomicrobiota bacterium
GTTCTACAAAATTGCCGACGCCGAAATTTTGGTGGTGCTGGGTGATTTCTCGTTGCCGCTTGGACGTCTTCGAATTCGTCCGGACGGCGGTCCTGGTGGCCATAACGGATTGGAATCGATCATTATGCAGTTCGGCACCGAGGAAATTCCGCGATTGCGCGTGGGGATTGGGTCCGCGCCTATGGAAGGCTCGGTCGATTACGTCCTCGGTCGATTTTTGGAAGAAGAAAAGCCGCTCGTAAGATCGACAATCGACCGCGCGGTCGATGCGGTGAAATGTGCGATTGACAATGGCCTCGTTTCCGCGATGAACACTTTCAACAAACAAGAATTATGAAAAATCGTTACGAAGCCTTGCTCGTGCTCAACACGCAGGGCCGGGAAGATACCGTTAAAGACATCGTCGACCGCTTGGAGTCAGAATTTCAAAAGGAAGGCGCGGAAATCGAGCAGGTGCAAAAAATGGACAAGCGCCCGTTCTCCTACGTGTCAGGGCCGCTTGACTCCGGGTTTTACGTTAATTTCGTCTTTCACGCCGAGCCTCAGCTCATCACCAAGCTGCGCTCGAAGTTCAAACTCGATTCAGAAGTTTACCGACAGCATTACCAGCGGTTGCGCGCAAAAACGGAGAAAAAAGAGCGGGCGCCGAAAAAGTTGGCGCGCACGAAGTAAATCCGCTAAAACGGGCGGATGGCCAGCTTTAACAAAGTCATTCTCCTCGGAAATTTAACGCGCGACCCGGAGATCCGATACACGCCCAAAGGCAGCGCGGTTTGCGATCTCGGTCTCGCCGTCAACCGCCAATATACGCTCGACAGTGGCGAGAAACGGGAAGAGGTCACTTTTGTCGATGTTGTTTTGTGGGCGCGGCTCGCCGAAATCGCCGGCGAATATTTGAAAAAAGGCCGCCCGGTTTTCATCGAAGGGCGATTGCAAATGGATAGCTGGGAGGACAAACAGAGTGGTCAAAAGCGGACCAAGTTGCGTGTGATCGGTGAAACAATGCAATTGCTTGGCAGTCGACCCAGCAGTGGCGCCACCGAAACCGCAGACGAAGATCGACAATCGCGTCCCGGCAGCAAACCTAGTGCGCCTCCGCCGAAAGCGGCCACGCCGGCGGCGCCGGACGACGACGAAATCCCATTCTAGTAAATGGTAGGGACGGATTTCCGAGCCGTCCGAACTTCTGTGAACGCGACTGAAGCCTGCATCGCGCTCAACATGCTGCCGACGGTCGGACCGGTACGGCTACGAAAATTGCTCGAAGTTTTTGACACCCCTGAGCGAGTGCTAGGGACGAAGCGGACCGAGCTTCGAAAAGTCGAAGGAATTGGCAATGAAGTGGCCGAGCAAATTTCGAACTGGGAATCGATTGTCGATCTTGCGGCGGAGCTAAAACGAGTTCGCGACTTCGGCGCGACAGTCATCACTCAGGATTCGCCGTACTATCCGAAATCGCTGCGCGAAATCCACGCTCCGCCGATCGTCCTTTATGTTTGGGGTGAGCTGCAGGACCGCGATCAGCACGCGATTGGAATTATTGGCGCGCGTCGAACCACACATTACGGAACGGAATCGGCCAAGAAGCTGGCATATCAAATCGCTTATGCCGGGCTCACGGTAATCAGCGGCCTCGCGCGCGGGATCGATACGGCCGCGCATCAAGGCGCACTCGCCGCGAAGGGACGCACGATTGCCGTTATTGGAGCGGGATTGGCGAAGCTATACCCGCCGGAAAATGGCGCGCTCGCGGAGAAGATCCGCAACGGAAATGGCGCGGTCGTTTCCGAGTTTTCAATGGAAATCGAACCCGACCGGCAAACTTTCCCGATGCGCAACCGAATCATTAGCGGTTGGAGCCACGGCGTTCTGGTCGTCGAAGCGGGATTGAACAGCGGCGCGCTGATTACCGCCTCCCAAGCGCTTGAGCAGGGCCGCTCAGTTTATGCCGTGCCGGGCCACATCAACGCGCCCAGTGCTATGGGGTCAAATCGCCTGATTCAGCAGGGGGCGAAATTAGTGATGAGCGCGAGCGATATTCTCGACGATCTGCAGGTTCTCCTGCCGGAAACCAAACCATCCCCGGAAGCTGCCGTCCGGCCATTACCGGAGCTATCCAGCGATGAGCGACGCATTTATGACGCGATCGACTCCTCCGAAACGCCCATCGATCAGATCGCCGCGAAATGCGATTTGCCAAGCGCGACCGTCTCCTCTACTCTCCTCCGCCTTGAACTAAAGCACCTCGTTAAACAGTTGCCCGGCAAATACTTTGTCAAACTGGGCTAGGCTCGTCCACGACCTGCTCCGATCTTGCCAGGCACTGCTTCCCAGATGTCCAAATCACTGATTATTGCGGAAAAACCCAGCGTCGCGAGCGATCTTGCCCGCGCCCTCGGCCGTTTCAAAAAGGAAGGCGATCATTTCGAAAGTGATCAATATGTGATCTCTTCCGCGCTCGGTCATCTCGTAGAGCTCTGCCTGCCGAGTGAGCTCGATGTAAAGCGCGGTAAGTGGAGCTTCGCAAATCTACCGATCATTCCCGACGAATTTGAATTGAAGCCGATCGAGAAGACGAAAGCGCGCTTCAACATGCTCAAGCGGCTGATGCAAAGGAAAGATGTCGATCTTTTGATCAACGCGTGCGATGCCGGTCGCGAAGGCGAGCTCATCTTTCGTTATCTGATGAAACTCAGCGGGGTGAAGAAACCAGTGCGGCGCCTTTGGCTGCAATCAATGACGGCGGAGTCGATCCGCACGGCATTCGAGCATCTGCGTTCGGATGAAGAAATGATTCCGTTAACCAAAGCCGCCGTGTGCCGATCGGAGAGCGATTGGCTGGTCGGTATCAATGGGACGCGAGCAATGACCGCGTTCAACAATAAGACCGGCGGATTTCAATTAACTCCTGTTGGTCGAGTGCAAACGCCGACGCTCGCGATTCTGACCGAGCGGGAAGAAAAGATTCATCATTTCAAATCGCGACCCTACTTCGAAGTCTTCGGCGATTTCGAAGTGCAGGCCGGCGAATATCGCGGCCGGTGGTTCCGCGAAGATTTTGCCAAGGATGACGATGAAGACGCGCGCGCCGAACGGATTTGGGATCGCGCGACAGCCGACGGGATCAAAGAGCGGTGTCTTGGCAAAACCGGAATCGCAACGGAAGAGCGCAAACCGACGACACAAGCGCCGCCACTGCTCTATGACCTTACTAGTTTACAGCGGGATGCGAACGGTCGCGGATTCAGCGCGAAACGGACATTGCAAATCGCACAGCAGCTCTACGAGCGCTTCAAGGTGATCACTTATCCGCGCACTGATTCGCGTTATCTGCCCGAAGATTATCTCACGACGGTAAGATCGACATTGGGTAAGATCGACAATCAACACGCGCGCAAAGTGCTGGAAAGCAATTGGGCCAAACCGTCGAAACGAATTTTCAACAACGCCAAGATCTCCGATCACTTCGCCATCATTCCCACCGGCACAGCCGCGCACGGATTGGATGAATGGCAGCAAAAAGTTTATGACATGATCGTGCGGCGCTTCATCGCCGTATTTCATCCGGCCGCGCAATTCGAGGTTACAACCCGGATTACGCGCGTCGAGAAAGACGCGTTCAAGACTGAAGGCAAGATAATTAAGGATCCGGGTTGGCTGGCCGTTTACGGCCGCGAAGCTGCCGCTGATCAAAACGGCGAAGAATCGCTCGTTCCGATCACGCCAAACGAGCCAGCCAAAGTTCTAAATGTTGATGTTGCGGAGAACGAAACGAAACCGCCGGCGCGTTTCAATGAAGCGACGCTGCTCTCGGCCATGGAAAGCGCGGGGAAGCTGGTCGAAGACGAAGAGCTTCGCGAAGCGATGCGCGAGAAAGGTCTCGGCACGCCGGCCACGCGCGCCGCAATCATCGAAGGTTTGATCGCCCAAGATTATGTGATTCGACAAGGGCGCGAACTGATTGCGACGGCGAAAGGGATGGCGCTCATCACCCTGCTACGCGGCATCGGCGTTTCGGAGCTCTGCTCGCCGGAGATGACCGGAGAGTGGGAATACAAACTCAAGCGCATGGCCAAAGGCCACATGG
>JALYUC010000102.1 GCA_030853965.1 Verrucomicrobiota bacterium
AACAACGACAAGGTATTTATTATTTATGTCGATCAAACGGTCGGCAGCGCGATCACGATGTTCATGCGCGAGATTTCCAAAGAACGTCCGCTCACCCACGATCTCATCGGTCATTTGATGACTGCGCTCGGGGCAAAGGTTGAACGCGTCATCATCAACGACTTGAAGAACGCCACTTACTACGCGCGCATGATCATTTGCGCGGAGAACGAGTTGCAGCAAAAAAAAATCGTCGAACTCGATGGACGCCCGAGCGATTGCATCGCCATGGCCACACAACAGAAGGCGCCGATCTACGTGAGCCAGGAAGTTTGGGACGAGGTTGACGATATGAGTGACGTCCTGCGCAAGATGGAAGAGGAAGGGCTCAAGCCCGATCCGGAGGCAGAATCGACTGAGGAAGAGTGAGGCAAATTAGAAAGTAGAAAGACTAAACTAGAAAGTTTCCACTTCCTACTTCCTACTTATCCCAACAAGTCGCCGTAGCGCTGATTTGCCAGCTCGAGACACCGATTCAAAATTTCCGACGGCGTGTGTAACTTGAGCGATTCATCGACAAGCTGCTGACATTCCGGGATGGCCAGAGTTTGCACCGCGCGCTTGACGCGTGGCACCAATGTCGCGCCAACACTGAGCTCGTCCATGCCGAGACCGAGCAACAGCGGGATGAGCGCAATATCGCCGGCCATTTCGCCGCAAACCCCCACCCAAATCTCGTTCGCGTGCGCGGCGTCGGCTATCATTTTCAGAAGGCGCAAGACGCTTGGATGCGTCGGCTCGTACAAATGCGCGATCTTCTCGTTCACCCGGTCGACCGCGATCGCGTATTGAATCAGATCGTTCGTCCCGATGCTGAAGAAATCGACTTCGCGCGCGAGCATGTCGGCTGAAATCGCGGCGCTCGGAATCTCAATCATGGCTCCGACTTCGGTAGCGCTGCTAAAGTCAATTCCGGATTTGCGGAGCTCATTCTTGCACTCATCCAAGGTCGACATCGCACGGCGCAATTCATCCAGTCCCGAAATCATTGGGAACATGATCTTCACGTTGCCACCGGCGCTGGCGCGTAGAATTGCGCGCAGCTGTGTTTTGAAGATGTCGATGTTTTCGAGGCAAAACCTAATTGCGCGCCAGCCCAGGAACGGGTTCAGCTCATCGGGGACATCGACTGTGCCGGGCGCAATTTTATCGCCGCCGAGATCGAATGTTCGAATAATTAGAGGGTCGGGCGCGACGCGCTCGGCGACTTTGCGATACGTTTCGTATTGCTCGTCTTCAGCCGGCAGCGTGTCGCGGTTTAGATAAAGAAATTCAGTTCGATAAAGGCCGACCCCCTCGGCGCCGTTTGCCGCCACCGCATCGATTTCATGGGGCAGTTCGATATTCGCCGATAGCACAATATGGCGTCCGTCCCGGGTGGTCGATTTTGTCTCGCGAAGCTCTTTCAGCTTCGCCACAACCTTGACTCTGCGCGATTCGATCTCGCCATAGCGGGCGAGCGTTTCCTCGGTTGGATCGAGAATTACCAGTCCCTCTGAGCCATCGAGCAAAACTTGCTGACCGGTCTCGAGCCTTTCGGTTATGTCGTGCAAACCGACAACGGCCGGAATTTCAAGCGAACGCGTCATGATCGCGGTGTGCGAGGTGCGGCTGCCCAGATCAGTCGCGATTCCGAGCACGCGCTCCCGGTTCATCATTGCCGTGTCCGATGGAGTGAGGTTGTGCGCGACGAGAATGTGCGGCTCGGTGGCGGCGAGAAAGGATTTTGCGGCTCTGCCTTGCAGATTGCGAATGACACGCCGGGTTACGTCCTCGATGTCGAGCGCGCGCTCCCGCAAATAGGGATCGTCGATCTTACTTAAAGTTTCCGAATAATTGGTGGCAACCTCCTGAAAGACCCATTCGACGTTGCAAAGATCGGCTTCGAGTTTGCGCAGCACTTCATCGATGAGAGTGCGATCTTCCACAACAAGGAGATGCGCATCAAAAATAGCGGCGTCTTTCGCGCCAATCGACTCGGCGATCTTCTGCTGCATCTCAAGAATTTGCATGCGGGTATGAATGAGGGCGGCTTCGAATCGTCCGATCTCATTCGCGATTTGCGACGAATCGATGTGGTAACGCGCAACGTCGTCGCGGTCATCACGCACGACGTGAACAGTGCCTTGGGCAATTCCAGGAGAAACGCCCGCCCCTCGAAACCGAATTTCCTTCCGTGCCTTATCCTCGCTCATCTACCTGCGAGAGTAATACGGATGTCACTCTTCGTTAAAGCGCGCTTTGATTAATTCTTCGAGCTCCTGGAGAGCCTTGTCGGCATCGGG